>NZ_WWIC01000050.1:0-407 GCF_009872555.1 Streptomyces sp. SID5643 | reverse complement strand
TCGTACGCGGAGCTGGACGCGCGGGCGAACCGGCTGGCGCGGTTGCTGGTTTCCCGCGGTGTCGGCGCGGAGTCCGTGGTTGCGGTGTGCCTGGACCGTGGCGTGGACGCGGTCGTGGCACTGCTGGGTGTGATGAAGGCCGGCGGCGCGTATCTGCCGGTCGACCCCGGATATCCGGCCGAGCGGGTCGCGTACATGCTCGACAGCTCGCAAGCGGTGACGGTCGTGACCACGTCGGCGCACGAACCCGCCCTGCCCGCGGGCCTGGCCCGGCTGGTGGTGGACGACCCGGCGACGGTCCAGGACCTCGCGGCTCAGGACGCCGGGGTCCCGGGTGACCGGGTGTTGCGGCCGGGGAATCCGGCGTATGTGATTTTCACGTCGGGTTCGACGGGGCGTCCGAAGGG
>NZ_WWIC01000006.1:0-1190 GCF_009872555.1 Streptomyces sp. SID5643 | reverse complement strand
GAGGTCGGCACCGAGGGGCGGCTCGGCGGCCAGGCCGAGGTCGAAGGCGTCTCCGGCACCTGGAAGCGCCTGACGGAGAACGTCAACGAACTGGCCGGCAACCTGACCCGTCAGGTGCGGGCCATCGCCGAGGTCACCAGCGCCGTCGCCGAGGGCGACCTGACCCGGTCGATCAACGTGGAGGCGTCCGGCGAGGTCGCCGAGCTCAAGGACAACATCAACTCGATGGTGGAGTCCCTGCGCGAGACCACCCGGGCCAACCAGGAGCAGGACTGGCTCAAGACGAACCTCGCCCGGATCTCGAGCCTGATGCAGGGCCACCGCGACCTGCCCGTGGTCGCCGAGCTGATCATGGACGAGCTGGTCCCGCTGGTCTCGGCCCAGTACGGGGCCTTCTACCTCGCCGAGGACGGTGACGACGGGCCCGAACTGCGGCTCGTCGGCTCCTACGGCTACCCCGAGGAGAGCAGCCGGCCCTCCCGCATCGCTTTCGGCCGCACGCTGGTCGGCCAGGCCGCGCGCAGCCGCCGCACCATCATGGTCGAGGAGCTGCCGGACGGTTACGTGACCATCTCCTCGGGCCTCGGCCAGGTGGTGCCGAGTGCGCTGGTGCTGCTGCCCATCGTGGTGGAGGGCCAGGTCCTCGGAGTCATCGAGCTGGCCTCGGTCACCCGCTTCACCCAGATCCACCGCGACTTCCTCGCGCAGCTGATGGAGACCATCGGCGTCAACGTCAACACCATCGTGGCCAATGCCCGCACCGATGAGCTGCTGGTCGAGTCGCAGCGCCTCACGGTCGAACTCCAGGCACGTTCGACCGAGTTGCAGGTGCAGCAGGAGGAACTCCAGCGTTCCAACGCGGAACTGGAGGAGAAGGCGTCGCTGCTGGTGGCGCAGAACCGGGACATCGAGGCGAAGAACCTGCAGATCGAGCAGGCGCGCCAGGAACTGGAGACCCGCGCCCAGCAGCTGTCGCTGGCCTCGAAGTACAAGTCGGAGTTCCTGGCCAACATGAGCCACGAGCTGCGCACCCCCCTCAACAGCCTGCTCATCCTGGCCCAGTTGCTGGCACAGAACCCGTCCCGCAACCTCACGCCCAAGCAGGTCGAGTACGCGCAGATCATCCACTCCGCCGGTTCGGATCTGCTGCAGCTCATCAACGACATCCTCGACCTGTCGAAGGTCGAGGC
>NZ_WWIC01000049.1:0-2675 GCF_009872555.1 Streptomyces sp. SID5643 | reverse complement strand
GCCGTCAACCCGTTGCTCGCACCGTCCTGGTTCACCGCCGAACCACGCACCACCGCCAGCACCCGACGCCCATGACGCACCGCATCCGACAACCGCTCCACGAGCAACACGCCCGCGCCCTCAGCCGGTCCGAAGCCGTCGGCCGAGGCGGAGAACGCCTTGCAGCGGCCGTCGGCGGCGACTGCTCGCTGCCGGGAGAACTCCACGAGCACCTCCGGCGTCGACATCACGGTCGCACCACCGGCGAGGGCGAGGTCGCACTCGCCGTTGCGCAGCGCCCGCACCGCCAGATGCAACGCGACCAGCGACGACGAACACGCCGTGTCCACCGTCAGCGCCGGCCCCTCCAGGCCGAGGGTGTACGAGATACGGCCCGACATGACGCTGGCCGAGTTGCCGGTGCCGAGGTAGCCGTCGAAGCTCTCGCTGCCGTTCTGCAGCAACGGCATGTAGTGCTGACCGTTGGTTCCCATGAACACGCCGGTACGGCTGCCGCGCCGGCCGGCCGGGTCGAGCCCGGCACGTTCGAACGATTCCCAGGCGAGTTCCAGGATGATTCGCTGTTGTGGGTCCATCGCCAGGGCCTCACGCGGCGAGATGCCGAAGAACCCCGCGTCGAACTCCCCCGCGTCATGGAGGAAGCCGCCCTCCCGGACGTAGGCACGCCCCGCCGCGTCCGGATCCGGGTCGTACAGGCCCGCCACATCCCAGCCCCGGTTGACGGGCAGGTTCGTGATGGCGTCGTGGCCGGCTTCGAGCAGCTCCCAGAGCTCGTCGGGTGTTCCGACGTCTCCAGGGAGGCGGCAGGCCATGCCGATGATGGCGATCGGCTCGTCCTGGCCCGCCGGAGGCGGACCGCTCGGGGCGTTCGGCTCGGAGTCGGCGCGTTCCACATCGTCCTCGCCCAGTAGTTCCTCGCGCAGATGGTCGGCGAGTGCACGGGGGTGGGGGTGGTCGAAGACAAGGGAGGCCGGAAGGGTGAGCCCGGTGGCCTCCTGGAGCCGGTTGCGCAGTTCCATCGCGGTCATGGAGGTGAAGCCGATGTCCTTGAACGCCCGACTCTGGTCGATCGCGTCGGGAGCGCCCTCACCCAGCACGGCCGCCACATGGGCGGTGACCACCTCCAGGAGGGCCTTTCGCTGGGCGTTCCGGGGCTTGTCACGCAGGGAGCGCGCCAGCTCCGTTCCGCTGGACGCGCCGATCCGGGCGGCCTGGTCCGCCATGGCTGCCGCCTCCGCCTCACGGAGACGGCGCACCTCGGGCAGCTCATCGAAGAGGACGCTGGGACGTAGGGAGGTGAAGGACGCCAGGAACTGCTCCCAATCGACATCGGCCACCGCGGCGTTGCCCGCGCCGCTGCCCAGCGCCCGGTTCAGCTCCGCGAGTGCGGCGCGGGGCTCCAGCGGAGCGATGCCGTACTGCCGCAGCGACTCGGCGGCAGAGCCGTCCGCGGTGACGGAACCCGCCCAGGGCGTCCACGCGACGGAGACCGTCGGCAGACCCCGGGCTTGGCGGCGGGCGGCCAGGGCATCGAGGTGAGCGGCGCCGACGGCGTACGCACCCTGCCGGACACCACCCCAGACCCTGGCAACTGAGGAGATCAGCACCAGCTCCGGTACGCGTGGCCCGTCGAGCAGTGCGTCGAAGTGCGCGGCGGTCGCGGACTTGGCGGTGACCGCCGCCGCGAGATCGGCCGGGCTCGTGCTCTCGAGCGGAGCGAGTTCCACCGCGGGCGGAACGACGACCACCGTGGCAGGGGTGTGCTCGGTGACGAGGGCGGCGAGGACCGCACGGTCCGCGAGGTCGGGCGCCGCAGCGGTCGTCACGCGCTGAGCCACGTCCGAGAGCGCGGCCGGAAGTTCGGTCAGGCCGGGATCGGCGAGCACGACACGGTCCGCGCCGTCCGTGAGCAGCCATCGGGCCAGCGGCTCACCGACAGCGTCGAGATCCCCGGCCAGCAGCACCGTGCCCCGCGGGCGCCAGTCCTTCCGTCCCCGGCGGGCAGTGGCTCGTACGAGACGCCGGCCGTAGGCGCCCGAGGGCCGCACCGCCAGCTGATCCTCACCGGCAGCGATCCCGGCGGCCAGTGCCCGCACCGCCAGACCCACCGACCGCGCGTCGGCGTCCGCCGGGAGATCGATCAGACCACCCCAGCGATCGGGGATTTCAAGAGCGGCAACCTGTCCGAGCGCCCAGAGTTGCGCGCCCGCCGTCTCCGGCACCTCACCGGGCACCACGGCCACCGCACCCCGCGTCACCGCCCACACCGGAACACCGAACCGGTCTCGCAGGGCTTGGCGCATCAGCGTCAGCGATGCGGCTCCCCCGAGCGATACCTCGCCGTGCTCCGGGTGCGGGCCCACCGCCAGTCCGAGGAGTGACAGGATGCCCGTGACGTCCGTTGCTTCCTCGGAGATCCCGTTGAAACGGCCGTCGAAGTCCGCTGTGGCGGGGGCAAGAGCAAGGGTGTGCACGGTGGCGCCGTGGGTGGTGAGGGTTTGCTGGACGTCGTGGGCGACACGCGTGGCGTCCGCGTCCAGGTGTTCGGGCACGACGAGCAGCCACCGGCCCCCAAGACGCACCGACTCCGGCAACGACAGACTCTTCCACGTCACCTCGTACGACAGACCGTCCTGCGGCCCCGACGCAACAACCGCCGCAGAAGGACGCGACTC
>NZ_WWIC01000048.1:0-1177 GCF_009872555.1 Streptomyces sp. SID5643 | reverse complement strand
GCGCAGACGCAGTACGGCCCGGTGCAGGTGCGGGTGACCGTCGCGGGCGGCAAGATCACCAAGGCCGAGGCGGTGCAGGCCCCCAAGGGCGGCCGCAGCGACCAGATCACCTCCTCCTCCGTCCCCCGCCTCAACCAGGCGGCCGTGGCGGCCGGGAACGCGCAGATCGACGCCGTGTCCGGTGCGACGTACACGAGCGCCGGCTACAAGCAATCGCTCCAGTCCGCACTGGACCAGGCCGGTGGCTGACACGGTGGCCGACCCCGCACAGGCTCCCGCCGCGGTACGTCATACCGAGGAGACGATGGGGACCGTCTTCTCCTTCGACGTCCGCGGCGGGGAACCGGCCGCCGTGCGCGCGGCCCTGGACGAGGCCGTCGCCGGACTGCACCGGGTCGACGAGGTGTTCAGTACCTACCGCGACGACAGCCAGATCTCCCGGCTCCAGCGCGGCGAGCTGACGGTCGCGGAGTGCGACCCCGAGGTCGCCGAGGTGCTGGACCTGGCCGCCGAGGCGGAGCGCAGGAGCGACGGCTGGTTCAGCACGTCGTACCGGGGACGCCTCGATCCGACCGGCATCGTCAAGGGCTGGGCGGTCGAGCGGGCGGCGCGGAGGCTGGCGGACGTGCCCGGGGTGTGCGGAGTGAATCTGAACGGCGGCGGCGACGTGCAGTTGCTCGGGACACCGGGCGGGCAGCGGCCGTGGCGCGTTGGCGTGTCCGACCCTTTGCGTCCCGGGGGTCTCGCGGCGGTCGTCTCCGCGGGTGGGGTGGACGAGCTGTCCGTGGCCACGTCCGGCACGGCGGAGCGGGGCGCGCACATCGTCGATCCGCGGACCGGGCGGTCGGCTGTCACCGACCTGGTCGCCGTGACGGTGGTGGGTCCCCGGCTGACGTGGGTGGACTGCTGGGCGACGGCGGCGTTCGCGATGGGCTCGCGGGAAGGCCTGGCGTGGCTGGAGTCGCTGCCGGACGTCGAGGCCCTGTTGATCACCGCTGGTGACGAGGTCCGCTGCACCGGAGGGTTGGCGGCGCGGCTGGGGTAGTCATGGCTGGAGCCGGGCGGTTCCGCAGCCCGGCGTGGCGGGGTGCCGCCGCTGCGCCCACCCGTGCCGCCCCAGCGGCACGCATGCCCGCAGCCGGGGCGACGCCCTCAGGGGCGCGGGGAACTGCGCGAC
>NZ_WWIC01000047.1:0-1739 GCF_009872555.1 Streptomyces sp. SID5643 | reverse complement strand
TGGGCGCTCGGACAGGTTGCCGCTCTTGAAATCCCCGATCGCTGGGGTGGTCTGATCGATCTCCCGGCGGACGCCGACGCGCGGTCGGTGGGTCTGGCGGTGCGGGCACTGGCCGCCGGGATCGCCGCCGGTGAGGATCAGCTGGCGGTGCGGCCCTCGGGCGCCTACGGCCGGCGCGTCGTTCAGGCAGGTCACCGGAAGCTCACGGGCGTGAAGCCGGAATGGCGTCCGCGCGGCACCGTTCTCGTCACCGGGGGAATGGGCGCCATCGGGTCCCGGGTGGCCCGCTGGCTGGCCCGGAACGGAGCCGAGCACCTGGTGCTGACCGGTCGGCGCGGTGCCGGGACGCCCGGCGCGGACGCGCTGGCGGGAGAGTTGCGGGCGTCCGGCGTTCAGGTCACGCTCGCAGTCTGCGATGTGTCCGATCGTGCCGCGTTGGCCGCACTGCTCGACGCGCATCCGCCGACCGCCGTCTTTCACACCGCCGGTGTGCTGAACGACGGGACGGTCGACACGCTCACCTCCGGGCGTCTGGACGAGGTCCTGAGCCCCAAGGCGACGGCCGCCGTCCATCTGCACGAGCTCACCGCACACCTGGACCTTGACGCTTTCGTCCTCTTCGCCTCCGTCACTGGCGTATGGGGTAACGGCGGCCAGGCCGCGTACGCCATGGCCAACGCGGCTCTGGACGCGCTCGCCGAGCAGCGCCGTGCCGCCGGACTTGCGGCGACCTCCATAAGCTGGGGCCTCTGGGGCGGCGGCGGCATGGCCGAGGGCACGGGAGAGGTGAGCCTCAACCGCCGTGGCATTCGCGCGCTTGAGCCCACCACTGGCATCGAGGCGCTGCACCGGACGCTCGACCAGGGCGCTACCTGCCGCACCGTCGTCGACGTGGACTGGTCTGAGTTCGCTCCGCGCACGGCCGCGCTGCGGCGCGGACGGCTTTTCGCGGACCTGCCCGAGGCGCGACGTGCGCTGGGGTCGGAAGGGGCCGCGCAGGAGGGTGCCGGGACCGCCGAGTCGGCCGGCGCACTCGTCGAGCGCATCGCGTCGCTCCCGGAGCCCGAACAGCGCCGGACACTCGTCGAGTTGGTCCGGGCCGAGGCGGCTGCCGTCCTGCGGCACGACACGACGGAACTCCTGCCGCCGCGCAGGTCCTTCAAAGACGCGGGGTTCGACTCGCTGACCGCGCTGGAGCTCCGCAACCGGCTGAGCACCGCGAGCGGTGTCGTCCTTCCCGTCACCGTCGTCTTCGACCACCCGAACCCCGGCGCCCTGGCGGACTTCTTGTACGGCGAGGCACTGGGCCTGTCCGCGCAGCATGTCACCGGGAGGGACCAGGCCGACACGGCCCGGCGGGCCGTCGCCCCCGAAGAGCCGATCGCGATCGTCGGTATGGCCTGCCGTTACCCGGGCGAGGTGCACTCTCCCGAGGAGCTGTGGAAGTTGCTCATGGACGAACGGGACGTCATCGGCCCCATGCCCACGGATCGGGGTTGGGATGTGGCGGGGTTGTTCGATCCGGAGCCTGGTGTGCCTGGGCGTACGTATGTGCGTGAGGGTGGGTTCCTGCATGACGCGGGGGAGTTCGACGCGGGGTTCTTCGGTATTTCGCCGCGTGAGGCGTTGGCGATGGATCCGCAGCAGCGGTTGTTGCTGGAGACGTCGTGGGAGGCGTTGGAGCGGGCGGGTATCGACCCGCACTCGCTGCGCGGCTCACGGACCGGCGTCTACGCCGG
>NZ_WWIC01000046.1:0-2030 GCF_009872555.1 Streptomyces sp. SID5643 | reverse complement strand
GTCGGCGTCGTCGGCCGCGTCCGCCCAGCGCGCCATCAGCGACGCCGGGGTGGCCCGGGCCAGGCCCAGCTCGTCCAGCAGGCGGGCCGCCTGCGGCAGTGGTGCCGAGACGCGCGGCTGGCGCTCGCTCGCCGGGCCGTCCGTACGCAGCGGTGCCAGCGCCCGCGCGAACCGCTCGGCCCAGGCCGGGGAGACGGCGTCGACGGTGGCGATGGTGCCGTGCCCGACCGGCCCGGCCGCTGCGCCGTCACCGCCGGCCCGGGCCACCCGCATCAGCCGCAGGGCCGTCGCCACGTCCCCGCTGAGCAGCGCGACCGCGCCGCACTGCCGGAACGTCGGCGCGACCGAACAGGCCGCCTCGTAGGTCTCCGTCACCGGCGAGGCCGGGGAGGCGGCGGCCGTCTCGGCCAGGCAGACGACGTGGATCCCGGCCCGCGGGCCCTCCAGCGCCAGCCGCGCGACCGCTGCGCGCAGGTCGGCGCCGCCCGGGTCGCCGTCGACGACCACGACCGTGTACGGACCGGGGAAACCGGCTGCCGCGTCGGTACCGGAGACGTCGTCCCGCGCCCAGGAGGGGCGGCGGGGGGACGGGACGGTCCCGGCGGGGGACGGGACGGCG
The DNA here is from genome assembly GCF_009872555.1 of Streptomyces sp. SID5643. Lineage (NCBI taxonomy): Bacteria > Bacillati > Actinomycetota > Actinomycetes > Kitasatosporales > Streptomycetaceae > Streptomyces > Streptomyces sp. SID5643. The sequence goes on along the minus strand of NZ_WWIC01000046.1, from coordinate 1,411 downwards.
CCGGTGGGGGACGGGACGGCGCCGGTGGGCTGTGCGCCGCCCCCCGCGGCCGCGTCCGCCAAGTGGTCCTCCAGGCGGCGGGTGAGTTCGTCGGTGCGGGCCGCGGCCTGCTCGCGGTCGAGGGCCAGCAGCAGCCGGCAGTCCTGCCCGTGCCCCGGGCGCACGTGCGGCAGCCAGCCCAGCCAGGACCACTCGGCGGTGCGCTCCTCAAGAGGGCGGGAGCGGTCCGCGGCGATCAGGACGACCTCCAGCGTGTCCGGGGAGTGCAGCGCCGTGAGCTGGGCCAGCACGGCCCGCGCCAGCCCGGCCAGCCGCGCCCGCGGTCCGGCCAGGCCCAGGGCGCCGACCTCGCGCAGCCCGGCCGTCACGGGGACGGCGGGCAGCAGGCCCGAGCCGTCGGGCGCCGCCCGGTCGGCCGTACCGAGGCGCACGGCGAGCGCCTCCGGGTGGCCGGGGCCGCGCTCCCACAGCCGCGGCCCCGGCCCCAGGGCCGTGAGCAGCAGCGTGGCCGGGTCGGGCCAGGTCTCCGGCGCGGCCGGCACGACGACCGGGTGCTGCTCCGCCTCCACGGCGGCCGGGGCGTCCTCATACGCCTCGCGCGGCTCCGCCGCCTGCTCACCACGCCCTCCGGCCAGCCGCCGGGCCCAGGCCCCGATCCCGCCGCGCCTGCGGGTACCCGGGGGCACGTCGGTGCCGCGCAGGGGAGTGCCTTTGCGCCCGCGCCCGGCACGCTGGTCCGCGAGGGCCGGGTCGTCGGTGCCGGGGGGAGCGGCAGGCCCGCCCTCACCCCAGGGGTGCGGACCGGCTCCGTCCGCCTGACCGGTGTCGTACGCCGCGATCCCGGAACGGCCCGCGTGCGTGTCCCCGGCACCGCTCGCCGGCCGGCCCGCGTCGGGCTGCCGTATGGCGCCGGCCGGGGCTGCGGGAGAGGCCGGGGGCGTCGAACCGTGAGCGGAGTCGGGCTGCCGGGTGCGTGTTCCGGGCGTCCGGGAGGGGGTCTGGGCGGCCCCGGCGGGCCGGGGCCGCGATCCTCCGCCGGCCGTCTGCCGACGGGCCTCGCCCCCGGTGCCTCCGGGCGGCACCTCACTCCAGCCGTCCCCCGCATGGGCCGCGCCCCCCGGGCCCGGGTACGGCACCTCGCTGCGCCGGCTGCCGGAGGGGGCTTCGCCTCGGCCGTCCGGGGTGGCCATGTCGTTCCGGCGGATGCCGGAGGTGGCCTCCCCGCGGCTGCCCGGGGACGGCACCTCACTGCGGCGGTCGTCTGTGCGGGCCTCGCCCCGGTTGCCCACGGTGGGCGCCTCGTCCCGGTGGCTGCCGGAGCGGGCTTCGCCCTGGCCGTGTGCGGTGGGCAGGTCGCCGCGGCGGTCCCCGGCGCGGGCGGCGCCGCCCGCGCCCGGCGCCGGCACGTCAC
>NZ_WWIC01000045.1:0-45183 GCF_009872555.1 Streptomyces sp. SID5643 | reverse complement strand
AGACAGGAGGCAGGCCGCGCCGCAGAGGCGGCGCGCGCCCGCGCCGTGCGCGGGCACTTGATGAACGTAGGGAAACTCTTACCGCGCTGGACCGATCAGTACTGATCATGGGCGCTGACGCTCACCTACTCACGTGAGTAGGTCCCGGCTACAGTTGTGCTGGCCGACATAGCAGGACGACAGGAGCGTGCTCGCCGGATGGGACCGAAGTCGGAGCGGGTCTACCGCACGATTCGTGAGTGGATCGCTGAGGGCAGGTACTCGCCGGGTTCCAAGCTTCCGTCCGAGCGGACTCTGTCGGAGGACCTGGAGATCGGCCGTACGGCCCTGCGTCAGGTGCTGGCCAAGCTGGTTGCTGAGGGTGTCGTCGAGGTGCACGGCCGTAGCTCGTACCGGGTGCCGGATCGATCCGTGACCACGGAAGCGCCGGCGGATGTCGAGCCGTGGCAGATCCATGGTGAGCGGACGCTGTATGACAACCGGTGGGTGAAGCTGAGCCTCGTCGATGTCGAGCCGCCCGGCGTCGATCGCTTCGAGCACCATGTGGTCAAGCTTCACCATGTGGCCATCGCTGCCGTCATCGACGACCAAGACCGCGTGCTCATGATGTGGCGGTATCGCTTCGTCCCTGATGCCTTCGGCTGGGAGCTGCCGGGCGGCATCGTCGACAAGGGGGAAGCCCCTCTTCAGACTGCACTGCGTGAGGTTGAGGAAGAGACCGGGTGGCGGCCGAACGCCCTGGAGCACGTGGTCACTTACCAGCCCATGGTCGGCATGGTCGACTCGCCTCACGACATCTTCGTCGGTGAGGGAGCGAAGCTCGTTGGGGAGCCGACCGATCTGGAAGAGGCGGGGCATATCGCGTGGGTTCCGCTGTCTGACATTCCGGGCCTGATGGCTCGTGGTGAGCTGATGGGGTCCGGCACGTTGGTCGCCCTCCTCCATGTGCTCGCTTCACGAGGGTCCGGCGCGTCGCCTACAAGCGCTGCGTGAGCTGCTCTATCCGGCGCCTGTGACGTACTGACTTGGTCCGGCTCGCCATGAGTCGGGCTTGCCGCAGGTGCTTTCGGGCTTGGTCGTGCTCTCCGCGGGCCAGGTGGGCTTGGGCCAAGTCGCAGTGGAGCCCGGCCGATGCTCTGACGAACGTGGGGTCGGTCGTCTCCAGTGCGGCGTACAGGTTGTCCACGGCTTCGCCATCGCCTATCAGGGCGAGTGCGTTCCCGCGCCACCTGGTGAGGTGGCCTTCGTTCAGGAAGATGCTCAGCATGTCCGGATCGCGGGCTTCATCTCCGGCGGGAAGGTGACGCATCGCAAGGTCGAGGGCCCGTCGGCAGTCCTCTTGGAGTCCAGCGCGGGCGCAGATCTCCGCTTCGGCTGCGTGCAGCCACGCCTTGAGGCGCGGAGATATGCCCGGTCCTCCGAGACGCTGCGCTTCTCGAACCAGGTGCACCGCCATTTCCGGGCGCCCGGCGTCGCAGAGCACGTAGGCCTGCTCGGCGGTGGCGTGGGCGAGGTACATCGGTTCCTCGGCCTCCTGGGCGGCTCGCTTGCCCAGCTCGTAGTGACGCCAGGCTCGTTCGACGGCTCCGACGTCAAGCGCCTGCCAGGCCGCGAGGGTCGCCGCACCGGTCAGGGCCAGAGCGACCGGGCGTCGGGTCTCCGGGAGCACGGCGAAGGTAAGGGCGTCCTCCAGCCGCGTCAGGTGGGCGGTCATCTGGTCGACCAGGCTTGCGGCGCCCATCTGGCGGTCGATGGTCCGGAGCAGTTCAGTCTGGTCCATGAACGTCTTCACCATGGTCAGGCTGACGTTCCTTGCCTCGTCGATCCGGTCTATCAGCTCGTCGTAGCCGTCTGCCGTTGCGGGTGCCGGCGGCTGTGCTCCGCCCCCGAGTTCGGCGTCAGTGATGCCGAGGAGGGCCCGGAGGATCTTGGCGTAGTAGCTGGAGATCGTTCGGCGGCCGTTCTCCCACTCCGAGACGTACACTCGCAAACTCGCGGTTGAGGCGACGGTGAGCATGTGCTGACGCGCGTGGCGCTCGATCTCCCGCACCAGATGCTCTTGTGACCAGGTCCGTGCCGTTCGTGCTGCCCTGAGTCCACTCATGCGCTACTGCCGTTCCTCCTGGGGTTGTTGAGCCGTAACAGCAGGATGCCTCACATCGGCGCAGGTAGGGAGGGGTTAACCGGTCGGGTGTTAACCCCTGTTGTCTACCGGGGCGTTGTCTGGCGCGCTTTCCTGGAACCGTCGCAGCCAGGCGAGTTGAGGCGCCGGGCTCGGGACAGCGCTTGACATCTGGTGCGCACCAGATGCAACCTTCTGGTGCGCACCAGTTGGTGGCGCGAAGCACTCCGCAGCTTTGCTGCGGCATTCCATCCACGTTCACAGGAGCGGCGACCCACCGCCAAGCAAGTACGCCGCTCCCGCCCCTCTCAAGGGAGTTCCATCATGCGTCAGATTCCCGTAGACACGTCCACCGCGACTGTGATGGTCGCTAAGGCTCCGCAGCCCAAGGTGCGTGACCGTCGTACCGGCGAGATCGCCACCGACGCCGACGGCGTCAAGCTGATGACCGTCGACGTGATGTTCGCCGCCAACGACGAAGTCGAGATCCTCTCCGTCGCCGTCCCGGAGCCCGGTATCTCCAGCGACCTGGCCATGGGCACCCCGGTCGCCCTGACGGGTCTGATCGCCCGGCCGTGGGAAAACGAGTTCAACGGCCAGAAGCGGCACGGCATCGCCTTCCGCGCGGTCGCCGTCACCTCGCTGGCCGCCACCGGCTCGGCATCCGAGGCGGCCTGATCATGACCTGGTTCATGATCGCTGTAGTTGTGGTCGTCGCCGCTGCGGGTCTCCTGCGGTGGCGGCGCCCCGCCTGGTACTGGCTGACCTTCGGGGTCCTCGTTGCCACGGTGCGGGTCCTGGTCCGGTACGCCTCGGTCATGGAGGCCTGCGGCCTGACGGTCCCGCCTTCGCGCTGGCGGCTGGCGCTGGCACGGATGGCCAACCGGCCAGTGCCGGAGTCCCGCGCGCCGCGCATCCTGCGGCTTCGGCCCACCCGGACCGGTCTCGTCCTGCGGCTCAAGCTCCGGCCCGGACAGGACGCCTTCGACGTGTCGGCCTCCACCGACCGGCTGCGGCACTCCTTCGGGATGTACGGCGTGACCTCCCGCGAGGTGCGCTCCGGCGTCGTCGAGGTGCGGATGACCGGCTATGACGTGCTCAAGCAGGTCCAGATGCCCGCCAAGATCGACACGCGCCCGATGCGGGTCCCGGTCGCACTGCGGGAGGACGGTTCGGTGCACTTCCGCGACTACCGCGCCGTCCCCCACGGCCTGACCCTCGGGGCCACGGAGTCCGGCAAGTCCGTCTACCAGCGCAACCTGGTCGCCGGGCTTGCCCCGATGGACGTCGCCCTGGTCGGCATCGACTGCAAGCAAGGCGTCGAACTGTTTCCGCTCGCACGCCGGTTCTCCGCCCTGGCTGACAACCCCGACACCGCTCTGGAACTGCTTGAAGCGCTGGTGTCCCACATGGAGGAGGTGTATCAGCTCATCCGGGCCGAGCAGCGCATCAGTGTCGCGGTGCCGGATGCGGAGATAGCCGCCGACATCTGGGACCTGCCCGACGACATCCGCCCCGTCCCGGTCGTGATCCTGGTCGACGAGGTCGCCGAACTCGCCCTGTACGCCAGCAAGGACGAGGAGAAGCGCCGGGACCGGATCATCACCGCCCTGGTCCGCCTCGCCCAGCTCGGCCGCGCCGCCGGGATCTACCTGGAGATCTGCGGACAGCGCTTCGGCTCCGAACTCGGCAAGGGCATCACCATGCTCCGCGCCCAGCTCACCGGCCGCACCGCACACCGCGTCAACGACGAAACGAGCGCCAATATGGCCTTCGGCGACATCTCCCCGGACGCCGTCCTGGCCGCCATCCAGATACCCGCCGAGACACGCGGGCTGGCCATCGCCGGTGACTCCACCGGTGGCTGGCACCGCATCCGCGCCCCGCACACCTCGCTGCGCCAGGCCGTGAACACCTGCAACAAGTACGCCGACCGCACGCCCGACGTGCCCGCCCTGGCGGCCTACCGGCCCGCGGTCGCCGCGCCGTCTTCGGCCCGGGTGCCGCTGTCCAAGACAGCCCCCGCCACCGCCTGACCTCCCCTGCTTCACCGGTCGGCGTGACCGCTTCGCGCCAGGTCCCTACCTCCGCCATGCCTCAAGACAGGAAGGAGCCGTGATGACTCGCCCCGCTCTCCGCGTCGACGCCGTCCTGGTCCAGGCCGTCATCGCCGGGGCGCTGTCCTTCGCCCACCTCCACGACCTCGCCGCCGCTGCCGGACAGGACGGCTGGAAGGCCTGGGCCTACCCGATCAGCGTGGACCTGCTCCTGGTCGCTGCCTGGCGGCGGCTGCGCTCGGATGGGCCGTCCCGGCTGGCCTGGTGCTGGTTCGTGATCGCCCTGGTCGCCTCGCTCGGCGCCAACGTCGCCACCGCTGGACTCCTCGACCTGACCGACGTCCCGGCCTGGCTGCGCATCCTCGTCGCCGCCTGGCCCGCACTGGCCTTCATGGGCGGAACGCTCCTTGCCCACTCACCCACAGAGCAGGTGCCGGAACCGCCGGCACCCGCAGCCCCGGTCATCGAGCCGAACCCTGAGCCGGTCACCGAGACCGAACCGGAGCCTCAGCCTGATCCGGTCCCGGCGGTCGAGGACATTCCGGCCCTCCCGGCTCCCAAGCCCGCCCCGGCCTCGCCGGTCCCGGCCGCGCTGGTCGACCACGCCCGCAAAGTCGCCGACGACCACCACGCCCGCACCGGTACGCCGATCGACACCGACACCCTGCGCGCCCGTCTCGGCGTCCCGCCCCAACTCGCCGACGCCATCGCCGCCCAACTCACCTGACCTCGAAGAAAGACACGCCATGACCAGTGACCCGGCCGACCTGACCGCCGCCGACCACCTCGACGCCGCCCGCGAAATGGCCGCCGCCAACCGGCCGTTCCTCGCTCACCTGCTCGCCGAGGAAGCCGCCCGCCGCACCACCGACCCGGCCACCGCCGCCGGTATCCGCGCCGCCTTCCCCGCCCCCGCCCCCGCCCCGTCCCGAGAGGAGACCGACTGACATGCCCGCCCGCGACCACTTCCACTCCGTGATGCGCATCGGCCCGGTCCAGATCGGCACCCACCGCGACCGCAACGGCCGCACCAAGTACGCCGCCGTGTGCACCGCCGACCGCTGCGGCTGGTCCTCCGACTACGGCAGCCAGTCCGCCGCCCAGCTCGCCGCCCGCACCCACCGCTGCCGCGTCCGCTAGGAGGCCTCCGCCATGGAAGTACCGCTCTGGCTCGCCCTGCTCGTCGTCGGCTATCTCGGCGTCAAGCTCATCCGCCCGCCCGCCTGGCTCATCGCCGTCCTGCTGCTCGGCGGCTTCCTCCTCGCCGACAGCGTCCTGGCCCCCGCCATCGACACCTTCGTCAAGTGACCATTCCAGGAAGGGAGTTCACGATGTTCCGTCCGAAGATCCCGACCATGCCCACCCCGACCGGTCAGGTGCCGCCTGTCGTGATCGAGCCGACCACCATCGTCCCGGTCGCCCAGACCCCGCCGCCCGCCCCGGCGGCCCCGGCCCCCACGCCGTCCCGGCCGACCGTGCAGCTCACCCCCGGCACCGCGCTCGCCCTCGTCGGCGGCGGCACCGCCGTAGTCCTGGTCGTCGGCGCCGTCCTGGTCTCCATGCTTCTGGCGGTCGCCATCACCGGCGCCTCCGTCGCCGTCTGCGCCGTCGTCCTGCGCTCGCTGCTCTCCTCGGAGGCAAAGCGGCGCTGACCGGCCCCCGGGCGGCTCCGATACCGCCAAGCATCCGCCGCCCGGGCGCCGCCCCTGTCCGATCCAACGAACCGGAAGGAACCCCCAGCATGACCGACCGCACCACACCCGCGCCCCGCATCTGCCCGAACTGCGACGGCTTCGCCTCCGCCGCCATCACCACCGGCAGTCGCGACGCTTGCGGCCACCTGCACACGCTCACCGTCGATTGCCGGGCCTGCGACGGCCTGGGCACCGTTCCCGCCCGCCGCGTCCGGGAGGGTGCGCGTGCCTGACATGCTGCTCGACCCGACCACCCTCGGCGACCTGCTGAGGGTGGCTTCGGCCTCTGACTACCACCGCTGGCACGAGCAGATCCGCCGCACCGGCGGCTGCGCCGACCCCATCCACCTCACCGGCTGGACCCTCGCCAAGGACAAGACCACCGGCGAGACCCTGCACCACTACTCCACCGCCAACGAGCCGGGCGGACGCCTCCGCGTCGCCTGCGGCAACCGCCGCGCCTCCCGCTGCCCCTCCTGCGCCTGGACCTATGCGGGCGACACCTACCACCTCATCCGCGCCGGACTCGCCGGAGACGACCGACGCGACATTCCCGCCACCGTCCGCGACCACCCCCGCGTCTTCGCCACCCTCACCGCCCCCTCCTTCGGCCCGGTCCACAACCGGCCCGACCGAGGCGCCTGCCGCTGCGGCACCCACCACGCCGCCGACGACCCCGCCCTCGGCACAGCCCTGGACCCGCGAACGTACGACTACGCAGGCGCCGTACTGTTCAACAACCACGCCGGACAGCTCTGGCAGCGCTTCACCAACCGGCTCCGCCGCGAGATCGCCGCCCGCGCCGGCATCACTCAGCGGGAGCTGAAGGAATGTGCCCGGCTCTCCTACGGCAAGGTTGCCGAGTTCCAGAAGCGCGGCGCCCTGCACTTCCACGCCGTGATCCGCATCGACGGCCCCGACGGACCGGAAACCCCGCCGCCATCCTGGGCGACGGTCGACCTCCTCGCCGACGGCATCCGTGCAGCTGCCGTGCACTCCTACACGTCGGTCTCCGTCCCGGCCGCCGAGGACCAACCGGCCCGTACCTTCCGCTGGGGCACGCAGCTCGACGTCCGGCCAGTCAAGGCGTTCGGTGACGGCTCCGACATCACCGAACAGGCAGTCGCCTCGTACGTGGCCAAGTACGCCACCAAGGCCGCCGAGTCGACCGGCACCCTGGACCGCCGCATCGGCGAACTCGCCGAACTCGACCGCCATCAGGTCCCCGACCACACCCGCCGCCTCATTGAGGCCTGCAAGCAGCTCGACCCGCTCTACCCCGACCGGCGCCTGTGGGCCTGGGCTCACATGCTCGGCTTCCGCGGCCACTTCTCCTCCAAGTCCCGCCGCTACTCCACCACCCTCGGGGCCCTCCGACAGACCCGCGCCGACTACCGCGCCGCCCAGGAGCACGCCGCCCTCGGCCTGGACGACCGCGAGCCCGACACCGTCCTGGTCCTGGCCGACTGGCAGTACGCCGGACACGGCCACACCCCCGGCGAATCCGCCCTCGCCGCCACCATCGCCCGGGATCTCCAACTCAACCGCGAAACCGCCCGCGAAGCCCTACGCGATCAACTCGCTCTGGAAGGAGCCGCAGCATGACCGCTGCCACCCCCGAACTGCTGACGGTGTCGGACGTCATGACGCGGCTCAAGGTCGGACGCTCCAAGGTCTACGACCTGATCCGTACGCACCGGCTGGCCTCCATCAAGATCGATGGTGCTCGTCGGATACCTGCCGAGGCCGTGCACGACTTCATCCAGCACCAGCTGGAGGCGGCTGCCTGATGACCAAGCGACGCAGCCGCGGTGACGGTGGGCTCCACTGGGACGAGAAGCGACAGCGTTGGATCGCCACGGCGAACCTCGGCTTCGATCCGAGCGGCAAGCGGATTGTGAAGCGGGGGAGTGGCAAGACCAAGACAGAGGCGAAGACCAAGCTCAAGGAGGTGTTGCGGGACCACGAGGATGGTCTTGCGATCGCGCCCACCGGCTACACCGTCGCCGACGCCGTGAACGACTGGCTTACCTACGGCCTGGCAGGTCGTGACCCGGGCACTGTCGAGAACCTCACTATCCTGAGCCAGAACCACGTGATCCCAGCTCTGGGCGCCCGAAAGCTCCGCGACCTCAGCGCGGAAGACGTCGACCGCTGGCTGGCTGCCAAGGCCAAGACCCTCAGCACCCGCACGCTTCAGGCCGTCCATTCCTGCCTGAACCGTTCGGTCAAGCGGGCCATGGCCCGGGACAAGGTGAAGCGCAACGTCGTCGAGCTGTGCTCAGTGCCCCAGGGCCAGGCCGGGCGGCCGTCCAAGGCGCTCAGCTTCGCTCAGGCTGAGGCGGTGCTGAAGGCGGCAGAGGGGACCTCGATGCACGCGTACATCGTCGTTGCCCTGCTGACCGGTGCCCGCACCGAGGAGCTGCGGGCGCTGACCTGGGACCACGTCTTCCTGAAGGGAAGGCCGGACGCTGATCCGCCGCAGCCTCCGCATATCGCTGTGTGGCGCTCGGTCCGGCGCGGCGGGGACACGAAGACCCGGAAGTCTCGGCGCACGCTCGCTCTGCCGGCGCGTTGCGTCGAGGCCCTGTGGCAGCAGTTCGAAGACCAGGGATGGGAGCGGCTCGCCGCTGACGACAGCTGGGAGGAACACGGGTTGGTCTTCTCCTCGGCCGTGGGCAAGCCGCTCGACGCGACCAACGTCCGGCGTGCCTTCCGCCAGGCGCTCAAGGACGCCGAGGGGATCGACGCCGACGAGTGGACTCCGAGGGAGCTCCGCCACAGCTTCGTGTCCCTGCTGTCCGACCGAGGCGTCCCGCTGGAGGAGATTTCCCGTCTCGTCGGGCACTCTGGCACGGCCGTGACCGAGGAGGTCTACCGGAAGCAGATCCGGCCCGTGATCCAGACCGGCGCGGTGGTCATGGACGGCATCTTCGCGCGGGATCCAAAGCGGTAGTCACGCAGATAGACACGCACAACGAGTCAGGGTCACCTCCGAAATTTCGGAAGTGACCCTGACCTCGTATTTCACTGTCGGGGTGGCGGGATTTGAACCCACGACCTCTTCGTCCCGAACGAAGCGCGCTGCCAAGCTGCGCTACACCCCGATGTCGCTGCTGTCGCGGCGACGACGTTTACTTTAGCCCACCGGTGGCTAGAGACGAAATCCGGTTTTGCCGCGGTGGCGGAGCGGGTTCGGGCGGGCGTGGTCGAGGGCCACGAGGAGCACCGCCAGGGCGTAGAAGGACAGGCCCAGGAGGAGGGCGTTGCCGAGGACGCGCCTGAAGCCGTCCTGGCCGACGTCCAGGAAGGGGTAGAGGTAGCGGTCGGGCGTGCCCGGGAGGAGCAGCTCGCCCCGGGTGAGGCAGAAGGCCAGGTAGGCCATGGGGTAGAGGAGCCAGGTGCTGGCCTGGCGGAGGTGCATGCGGCCGGGGGACGTGAGCAGGAGCCAGTCCAGTACCGCCGCGATCGGCGTCACGGTGTGCAGCACCGCGTGGGAGAGGGTCTGCCCGCCCGTCGGGGCGGCGGCCTCGCCCGTGAGGGAGAAGGGGCTCGCCGCGCTCATCAGGAGCAGGTGGTGCACCAGGGCCGCGATGACGACGTAGAGCAGCGTCGCTCCCAGGACGGCGCCCGGCAGGGGCCGGCCGGTCGTCCACGCGCGGCGGGCCGAGAAGGCCATGACCAGGGCAAGCAGCATGTTGCTCTGGATCGTGAAGTGGCTCAGGACCCGGGACGGGTCGCCGAGGAGCAGTTCGAGCGTCACGCCCCCGGCCGCCGCGAGGGCGATCAGCAGGCGGATGGCCGCGGCCGCGGGGCGGCGGACCGGGGTGACGACGGCCGTGGCGGGCACCGGGGACGGCTTCGGTGCCGGCGGGGACGGGATCGCGGGGAGGTCCGGGATGTCCCGGGGTATCGGGGCGGTCATGCCCCCACGCTGGCAGAAGTGGACATAGGGGGCGATGCGGGCGGGGCTGTGTGGGTTACCCGGCCCCAGTCAGCCCCCAGCCTCAGTACCGACCGGCTCCGGCCGGTGCCGCCCGCCCCTCTGCGCTACCTCCGCGGGTCCTCGTCGCGCCCGACCAGCGTCAGCAACGTGGCCTCGGGCGGGCACGCGAACCGTACCGGGGTGTAGCGGTTCGTGCCGCAGCCCGCCGACACGTGCAGGTACGACGTGTTGCCCTCCGCCCTGTGCCGGGACAGGCCCTTCACCCGGTCCGTGTCCAGGTCGCAGTTGGTGACCAGGGCGCCGTAGAAGGGGATGCACAGCTGGCCGCCGTGGGTGTGGCCGGCCAGAATCAGGGGGTAGGCGTCGGCCGTGAAGGCGTCCAGGGTCCGCAGGTAGGGGGCGTGTACGACGCCCATGGAGAAGTCCGCCGCCTCGGACGGGCCGCCGGCCACCTGTGCGTAACGGTCCCGCTTGATGTGCGGGTCGTCCAGGCCCGTGAGCTCCACCGAGGCGCCCTCCAGCTTGAGTTCGCCGCGCGAGTTGGTCAGGTTGAGCCAGCCCGCCGCGTCGAAGCCGTCCCGCAGGTCCTCCCACGGGTTGTGCACCACGCCCTCGGCCGGCGCGTTGCCGTTCAGCCCGTGGCGGCCCTGGGCCTTCTCCAGCAGGTAGCGGGCGGGGTTGCGCAGCTTGGGGCCGTAGTAGTCGTTGGAGCCGAAGACGTACGCGCCCGGGAACTCCATCAGGGGGCCGAGCGCGTCCAGGACCTCGGGCACGCCCTCCGGGTCGGAGAGGTTGTCGCCCGTGTTGATCACGAAGTCGGGGCGCAGACCGGCCAGGGACCGCAGCCAGCGCTGCTTCTTGCGCTGGCCGCCGACCATGTGGATGTCGGAGACCTGGAGCACGCGCAGGGGACGCATTCCCGGGGGCAGCACCGGGACGGTGACCCGGCGCAGGCGGAACGAGCGGGCCTCGAAGCCCGCCGCGTACAACAGACCGGCGGCGCCAGCCGCCGCGATTCCCAGGGGGACTCCGTATCGCGCGCGCATACGACCATCGTGTCAGACCCCGGCAACTGCCCGTGCCCGGGCGGCGCCCGAAATCCCCTGACCGCACCGGCCCTTCGGCCGTGCCCCGCTACGTGCCCCTCGAAATGGAGGGGCGCTCCTCCTTTCGCACCTGCGACAATCGACCCCATGACCACGCTCAAGTCGAAGCTGCAGGATGACCTCAACGCTGCGATCAAGGAGCGCGACGAGCTGCGCTCCTCGACGCTCCGGCTGACGCTCGCCGCGATCACCAAGGAGGAGGTCGCGGGCAAGGAGAAGCGCGTGCTCTCCGACGACGAGGTGCAGAAGGTGATCACCCGGGAGGCCAAGAAGCGGCGTGAGGCGGCCGACGCCTTCGCGCAGGGCGGCCGTGCCGAGCAGGCCGAGCGGGAGAAGGCGGAGGGCGAGGTCCTCGCCACGTATCTGCCGCAGCAGCTGTCGGACGAGCAGCTCCATGAGATCGTCGCCCAGGCCGTCGAGGAGGCGAAGGCGGCCGGTGCCGAGGGGCCGCGGGCCATGGGCGCGGTCATGAAGATCGTGAACCCGAAGGTGGCGGGGCAGGCGGAGGGCGGCCGGGTCGCCGCCGCGGTGAAGAAGCTGCTGGCCGGCTGACCGGCCGTCGAGCAGGCCAGTACGGGGCGAGGCTTTGCGGCTTCAAAAGCCGGCAGTCGGAATTAAGCCATTTTGACCGGATGCCTTGATCAGTGACGGTCCGACGGAAAAGGCTGCGGGTTGAGCCGATCCGGTATGACTGGCGGGGCGAAAGGGGGCCGATGGAAGCGGCCAAACGGAGGGACGGAGGGTATCGCGACGTGCTGAGGCTGCTTTACCAAGGGCTCGACGACGCGACCGTTGCCCGACGGCTCGGGGTCAGTCACCGGACCGTGCAGCGTCGCGTGCAGAGGATCATGGCGGATCTCGGAGTGAGCGGCCGTTTCGCCCTGGGGGCGAAGGCGCAGGAGCTCGGGCTCATCTTCGGCATCAACCAGTCAGCGAATTCACCTGGCGGAACCGAGACGAGCGCTGCCGACCTGCATGCACAAGATCGCAGGGAGGCCGGCCGCACGGGGTAAGGGACGGCACGGGCGGGAAGCGCTGTCGGGGTATGCCGCTTTCCTCTCGAGTCTCCTCGGGAGGGCCGAGAGGAAAGCGGTTCGAAGGGCTTCAGCGAGGCACGTTCACCCGCAGTGGACGCGGTTGAGGCTCCTGCCGGCCCACAGGCCCCCGATGTCCTCGCCACCACCGAGGTCGATGCAGTGTCCGTTGGTCCGCGTCACGGTGACGGGTCCGGCGTAACGGCTGTATGCACCGGAGTCGAGCTTGGTGTTGCTGCTGCCGGATATGTTGATGCCCACTTCCATGTAGTGGGTCGTCCCGTAGTACTTCTTCGCCAGCAGCACGGCACAGTTGGTCCCGCCGTTCGCCGACGAGTAGTACAGGCGCAACTGCCCCCACACCTCGCCCGACGCGGGTGTGTTGTACGTGTCGATGAGGCTCCCGGGGCAACCGTACTCAGCGGCACTCTCGCCGACGGCGAAGGCGCCGGGGGCGGTGGCCACGCTGAGGCCGGTGATCGACAGCCCGAGGGCCGCCGCGGTTGCGAGGAATCTGCGCATGCGTCGGTCACACTCCCTTTCTGGTCCTCAGGTGCGGACGCGGTGGGTCAGGCCACACCGTGGCAATTCGTCACCACATTGGAACCGAAATCGATGCCGCCCGTGACGGTGCCGTCCCAGTTCCCGAGGAAGGCGTTGATGACGACGCTTGTTCCCTCCTTGATGTCGAGGTTGACGTCGCGGACAGCGCCGTCCGCGCCGTTCCTGTTCCAGTAGAAGTAGTGACCGTCGCCGTAGATTTCGATGCCTCCGATGGCGGAGTGCCCGTCGGCGAAGACGTCGTCGACCAGGAGATGTTCGCCGGACGCCTTGAACGTGGCCTTGGCGCCGCCGTTGTCGGAGTAGTCGGTGCAGTTCGTCTCGGCATGGGCGGTGGCCGTCATGCCGACGGTGAGCGCCGCGAAGATCGGAAGGACGGCCGCGGCACGTGCGAGCTTGCGCATGGGATTACCTCTTCTTTGTCTCGAGTGGATGCGTCGGTTTGTCGTCAGTCCTTGTGGCAGGAGGCCGCGATCACGAGCCGCGGCTCAAGGTCCGCCGAGAAGGGGGTGCCGACCGCGGGGCTCTGCCGGCAGACCTTGTATGACCAGCTACGTTCCTTGGTCACGGTTCCGCCGGTGGCGTCGACGTGTATGCGCTGCGGTGTGTATCCCGTCAGCACGAGCCGGTCGGTGGCCTTGCGGAGGTCCATGCCCACGACGTCCGGCGTCGTGTCGGCCTTCCGTTCGGCGCCGACCTTCGACGGGCATGTCTCGGAACTCCGGACCGTGAAGAGGACCACCGCGCTGAGGTTCGGTTTTTCCTTCTCGAAGCAGACCTTGAATTTCTCCGCGTGGGCCGGACTGACGTACCGGTTCAGGCGTGTCGCATCACGGAGCGAGAATCCTTTGCCCTCGTCCGCTTTTTCTTTCAGGACGACATCGAGGGGGCCCTCGGCCGGGTGGGCGGTTGATGCGGTTTCACCCTGTGCTGCAACCGGCTCTCCGCGTTTTTCGTCGGCTGCGCCCGAGCTGCACGCAGTGATACCGGCCAGAACTGTCAGAGCGGCTGCGGCACCTGTCAAGAAGCTGCGTACTCGCCGCTCGGAGGTGTTCTGGAACCTCATGAATCCACTCCCCCCTCATGCGCCTGATGATCAAAGGAACACCAGTTCAATTGGGGAGTCAAGGGTTCCGGTTTTGCCCGGATTGGGTCATTGCTGAATGATTCTGTGCCTTCGTGGCCGTCTCGCGTGGTGCCCTTCGGCGGGCCGTGGGGGGCACCTTCCCGGCCCGCCACCCCGCGGCCTTCACGATCACGGCGGCCCACCCGGACTCGCCCGGGCCGGCGAGCCCGTCACACACCGCGACTTGGTGCAGCCGTCGCCACACGCCGGCCTCCGTCCAGGCGGTGAAGCGGCGGTGCGCGGTCGCCGGTGAGACCTCGAGCCAGGGCGGCAGCATTCGCCAGGGACAACCGCTGGTCAGCACGTACACCACTGCGGTGAACACCATGCGCTCGTCGGCGGGCGCAGTGCCCCCTCCCTGCCGACGCGGCGTGAACGGTGGCAGCAGCGGCTCCGTCAGGGCCCACAGCTCGTCGGTGACCAGTCGGTGGGCAAGATCGCCAGTCATGCCGACCATCGTCGTCATCACCACATGAGACAACGGGGTGCTCGACGCGGATTGTCGTAATTACGCCAGGGACGATCTGGTGGCCCGGCCAAGGTGCCGAAGTGCGGACCGGGTCCGAGGGCCCTCAAGCGAGGAGGCGGACCGGTGCCGGGCTTCACCCCACCGGCCCGCGCCCGCACTGTGCGGTGTCGGGCCGGATCAGCCGAACCGGCCGCCGTTGCCGTTGCCGCCGCCGTTGCTCTGGCCCCGGAAGAAGCCCTCCGGGATGGAGAACGAGGGCGTCGGGAACGGCTCGCCGCCGCCTCCGCCGTTGTTGTTGCCGCCGACCAGGCCGCCGATGAAGCCGTCGTCTCCGTTGCCACCGTCGTCACGGCCGCCGCCACCGTCCCCGTCCCCGTCACCGCGGTCCCGCGGCTTGCTGTCGGGGATGTGGACGGTGTTGAAGTCCTCGACGGGCTTGCCCTCCAGCGCGCCGGACATCATGTCGCCCCAGATCGGGCCGGGGACCTCGCCACCGAAGACCTTGCCGTACGACCGGCCGCCGATGGTGATGCCGACCATCTTCCGCTTGTGCGTGGGGTCGCCGACCCAGACCGCGCCGGCCATGTTCGGCGTGTAGCCCACGAACCAGGCCGCGTAGCGCTCGTCGGTCGTACCGGTCTTACCGGCACTGGGGCGGCTGCCGAGGCCGGCCTTCTTGCCCGTGCCGTCCTCGACCACGCCCTTCAGCAGCGTGTTGATGGTGTCCGCGGTGTTCTCCGACATCGCGCGCGAGCAGGTCGACTTCGGCACCTCCAGCGACGACGTCTTGTCACCGACGCGCCGGCTGACCGACTCGATGGCGACCGGCGTGCAGTACATGCCGCGCGAGGCGAAGGTCGCGTACGCGTTCGCCATGGTCAGCGGGGACATCTCCTGGGTGCCGAGGGCGATGGAGGGCACCTGGGGCATCTTGTCGCCGTCGGCCCGCACGACGCCCATCTTCTTCGCCATCGTCGTCACCGGGCAGATGCCGATGTCGCTGATCATCTGCACGTAGTAGGTGTTGACCGACTTGGCGGTCGCCTCCCGCATGTCGTACGGGCCGACCTCGGAGGAGTTCTCGTTCTCCAGCTTGGCCGGATCGCTGCGGTCGTTCACCCACCGCTTGCCGCCACAGGCCGAAACCGGGCTCGGGTAGGCCATCTGGTACGGCGAGGAGTACACCTTGTTCGCCGGCATGCCGTCTTCGAGGGCAGCGGCGGCCACGATCGGCTTGAACGTCGAACCGGGCTGGTAGCCCATGCCGCCGCCCATGTCGCCGTCGACGGACAGGTTGAGGGTCGTCTCGCCCTCCTTGATGTCGACGCCGTACGGACGCGACTGGCCCATGGCGAGGACCTTGCCGGTGCCCGGCTGGACGAGGGAGACGGCCGTGGCGACCTCGTCGCTCTTGTAGACGTGCTCCTTGATGGACCGCTGCGCCGCGTTCTGGGCCTGCGGGTCCAAGGTCGTGCGGATGGTGAGACCGCCCTGGTTCCAGATCTTCGCGCGCTGCTCCTTGGTCTTGCCGAAGACCGGGTCGGTCAGGAAGACCTCGCGCACGTAGTCACAGAAGAAGCCCGCGCCCTTGACCGCCGTGATGCAGCCGTTCTTGGGCTTGCTGACCTTCAGGCCGAGCGGTGCCTTCATCGCGTCGGCGGCCTGTGCCCGGGAGATGTCACCGACGGCCGCCATGCGCTGCAACACGGTGTTGCGGCGCTTGGTGGCCTCCGTTTCGTCGTTGACCGGGTCGTAC
The DNA here is from genome assembly GCF_009872555.1 of Streptomyces sp. SID5643. NCBI lineage: Bacteria > Bacillati > Actinomycetota > Actinomycetes > Kitasatosporales > Streptomycetaceae > Streptomyces > Streptomyces sp. SID5643. The sequence continues at coordinate 29,312 of NZ_WWIC01000045.1, read as the reverse complement.
CGGCTGGGCGACTGGACGATGCCGGCGAGCAGGGCCGCCTGCTCCAGGCCGAGGTCCTTGGCGGACGTGGAGAAGTAGCGCTGGGCCGCGGCCTCGACGCCGTAGGCCTGCTGGCCGAAGAACGTGATGTTCAGGTAGTTCTCGAGGATCTTCTTCTTGCCCAGCTCCTCCTCGACCTGGATCGCGTACTTGAGCTCGCGGATCTTGCGGCCGATGGTCTGCTGGGTGGCCTGCGCGACCTTGGTCGGGTCGTTGCCCGCCTCCTCGACGAAGACGTTCTTCACGTACTGCTGCGTCAGGGTGGAGGCGCCCTCGGAGACCCCGCCGGTCTGCGCGTTCTTGTTGAGGGCGCGCAGGACGCCCTTCAGGTCGACCGCGCCGTGCTGGTAGAAGCGCGAGTCCTCGATCGCGACGATCGCCTTCTGCATGTACGGCGAGATGTCCTTGAGGGGGACCACCGTGCGGTCGCGCGAGTAGACCGTGGCGATCTGACCGCCGTCGGCGTCGAGGATCGTGGTGCGCTGACTCAGCGGTGGAGTCTTCATGTTGGCCGGGAGCTCGTCGAAGCTCTCGACCGACCCCTTGGCCGCAAGTCCCAGCGCGCCCACCGCCGGGAGCGCGATGCCGGCCAGGACGGCTCCCGCGAGGACACTGACACCGAGGAACTTGGCGGCCTGCTGCGTGGGAGACAGACCACCGCCCGAGCGCTTGTTTGGCATGAGGGCAGCCTACGTTCTCATTCGCCGGACAGGCGTATAGGCCTTGGCCTAAGCTGCTCTCAACTGTCACAGCAGTGAGGTCACGTATCAATACGTCCGACGACCCCGAATCGTTCTGGGTGTTCCCCAACTTTTTTGATGGGGCCGTGTCCGAATCCGCCTTGTGTGTCATACGGCGTCCGTTGTGACGCAGCTGAACTGTCCCGGTTTGCCGGGAAAGTTACGTATGCCGCCAGCTCACTCCCCCGGGTGATCTGCCGCTTACCCATAGTCCGTTCGGGCCATTCAAGATTGGGCCCGAAGGGGGTGTTGCGCTGTGCCCACCTTCCGTAACGTCCTCAACTGGCGGCGGTGAATATGCCGCTGCCGCCGTGGGGGAGCCTCGATTCGGGAGAGGACGGCGCCGGTATGGGCTGGGTAGTCGACTGGAGTGCGCAGGCGGCCTGCCGCACTACCGATCCGGATGAACTGTTCGTTCAAGGAGCAGCGCAGAACAGGGCCAAGGCGGTGTGCACCGGATGCCCGGTGCGCACGGAGTGCCTGGCCGACGCGCTCGACAACCGCGTCGAGTTCGGTGTGTGGGGAGGCATGACGGAGCGGGAGCGCCGCGCACTGCTGCGCAGGCGTCCCACGGTGACCTCCTGGCGCCGGCTGCTGGAGACGGCGCGCACGGAGTACGAGCGGGGGTGCGGTGTGCTGCCCCTGGACGACGACGAGATCTACGAGAACTACGCGGCGGTGAGCTGAGGAGTCCCGCTCGGGAACTCCCAGGTCCAGGTCTGAGGGCCCTGACCGGGCCCTTCGCCATCACCTTCGCCATCACCTGCGAGCCCTTGGGCCTGGTCGGCTTGGTCTTTGGCCGCGGCTCAGGCGTCCTGCGCCCTCGCCGGGTTGCCTCAGGCAGTAGCCTCGGGCGGTTCCGGCTGGTCGGCGGGGTCGGGCAGCTCGCGCTCGTCGGCCGCGAGCCGGTCGCCGATGGTGCGCAGTCCCGCGAGGTCGTGCACGTCGCCGGGCAGCGCGGCCACTTCCGTCACGGCCACCTCCGGGTGCAGCGCGGTGAAGCGGTCACGCGTGCGCTGCTCACGGGAGAGCAGTTGCATGCGATCGGCGTGCAACCTCAGCAGGCCTGCCGTGAGCTGGTCGACGGACCGTTCGGGGTCCTCGGCGTGCTCGGCGTGCTCGGTGTTCTCGGCGTCTTCGGTGGGGGAGCCACCCTCGGGAGCCGATGCCGGAGCCCCGGCTGGGGTTCCGGGCGTGGGAGAGTCGGAACTGTCGTGTGCGTCGGGGGAGTTACGAAGTACTGCTTTCCCGCCCTCCTGATCCACAATGCGGGGCTCTTCAAGATTTTCCGCGGCGGCGAGCGCCCGCTCGGCCGACAGCAGGCCGGCGCCGCTGCCGTGCACCCGGTTGAGCACCAGGCCGGCGAGCGGCATGTCCTCCGCCGCCAGGCGTTCCACGAAGTACGCGGCCTCGCGCAGCGCGTCCCGCTCCGGCGCCGCGACCACGAGGAACGCCGTACCGGGCGCCTGGAGCAGCTTGTACGTCGCGTCGGCGCGGGTGCGGAAGCCGCCGAAGGTCGTGTCCATCGCGGACACGAACGTCTGGACGTCCTTGAGGAGCTGACCGCCGAGCAGCTTGCCGAGGGTGCCGGTCATCATCGACATCCCGACGTTCAGGAACTTCATCCCGGCCCGGCCGCCCAGCTTCGCGGGTGCCGTCAGCAGCCGGATCAGCCGGCCGTCCAGGAACGAGCCCAGCCGCTTGGGCGCGTCCAGGAAGTCCAGCGCCGAGCGGGACGGCGGGGTGTCCACGACGATCAGGTCCCACTCGTCCCGGGCGCGCAGCTGCCCGAGCTTCTCCATCGCCATGTACTCCTGCGTGCCCGCGAAGCCCGCCGAGAGCGACTGGTAGAAGGGGTTGCCCAGGATGGCGGCCGCCCGCTCGCGGTCCGCGTGCGCCTCGACGATCTCGTCGAAGGTGCGCTTCATGTCGAGCATCATCGCGTGCAGCTCGCCGCCCGCGGAGTCGTCGATGCCCTTCACCCGGCGCGGGGTGTTGTCCAGTGAGTCGATGCCCATGGACTGGGCGAGCCGGCGAGCCGGGTCGATGGTCAGGACGACCACCTTGCGGCCCCGCTCGGCGGCGCGCAGGCCCAGAGCCGCCGCGGTCGTCGTCTTGCCGACCCCGCCGGAGCCGCAGCAGACGATGATCCTGGTCCTCGGATCCTCCAGCAGCGGATCGACGTCGAGCAGACGCGCCGGCGACAGATGGTGGTGGGCCGGGTCCGGACGACTCATGACATCCCCTGCTTCCGACTCATCATGACCCGCCTTGCGGGCCTTGCCTGTCCGTCCTGGCTCATGACACGCCCTGCTCACGCAGCTCACGGGCCAGCTCGTACAGCCCCGCCAGATCCATGCCCTCGGCGAACAGCGGCAGTTCGTGCAGCGGCAGGCCCAGCTCGGCCAGGACCGCGCGCTGCTCGTGCTCCAGCGTGTACCGCTCGGCGTACTCCTCGGCCTGCGCGAGCAGCGGGTCCACCAGCCGCTCGGCGTGCCCGCCGCGCCGCGCCCCGCCGAGCCCCGCGGACGACAGGGACCGCGCGACAGTGGAACGCGGAACCGCCCGCAGGAGTTCCAGGTCGGTCTCGTCCAACACCTCCGGCCGGACCATGTTCACGATGATCCGCCCCACCGGCAGCCGGGCCGACCGCAGCTCGGCGATGCCGTCCACGGTCTCCTGGACGGGCATCTCCTCCAGCAGCGTCACCAGGTGCACGGCCGTCTGGGGCGACTTCAGCACCCGCATCACGGCCTGCGCCTGATTGTGTATCGGGCCGATCTTGGCGAGGCCCGCGACCTCGTCGTTCACGTTCAGGAAGCGCGTGATCCGCCCGGTCGGCGGGGCGTCCATGACGACGTAGTCGTAGGCGAACCGACCGCTGCGCTCCTTGCGGCGCACGGCCTCGCACGCCTTGCCGGTCAGGAGGACGTCCCTGAGGCCGGGCGCGATGGTGGTGGCGAAGTCGATCGCGCCGAGCTTCTTCAGGGCCCGCCCTGCGCTGCCCAGCTTGTAGAACATCTGGAGGTAGTCCAGAAGGGCCAGTTCGGGGTCGATGGCGAGGGCATACACCTCCCCGCCCCCGGGTGCTACCGCGATTTTCCGTTCCTCGTAAGGCAGCGCTTCCGTTTCGAAGAGCTGCGCGATGCCCTGACGGCCCTCGACCTCGACGAGAAGCGTCCGCTTCCCCTCCGTGGCCAGGGCCAGCGCTAGGGCCGCGGCCACCGTGGTCTTGCCGGTACCGCCCTTGCCGCTGACGACCTGGAGCCTGCTCACGTATTCGAGCCTAACCAGTTCGTGCCCGGGCTACGCGGGAGGCTGTGGACAACGTGGGCCGCGCCCTGTGGACGACCGGGGTGCGGCCGGCCGCGTGACCCCCTTCGCCAGCGGCTAGAGTCGGCCGCATGACCAAGTGGGAATACGCAACCGTGCCGCTGCTCGTCCACGCCACGAAGCAGATTCTGGACACCTGGGGCGAGGACGGCTGGGAGCTCGTCCAGGTCGTGCCCGGGCCGAACAACCCCGAGCAGCTCGTCGCCTACCTGAAGCGGGAGAAGCAGTAGTGGGCGCCGTCGAGGCGAAGCTGGCCGAGCTCGGCCTGAGCCTGCCCGACGTGGTCCCGCCGCTCGCCGCGTACCAGCCGGCCGTGCAGTCCGGGCCGTACGTCTACACCGCCGGGCAGCTCCCGATGGTGGACGGCAAGCTTCCGGTCACCGGCAAGGTCGGCGCCGAGGTCACCCCGGAGGAGGCCAAGGAGCTGGCCCGCACGTGTGCGCTGAACGCCCTGGCCGCCGTGAAGTCCGTCGCCGGTGACCTGGACCGCATCGTGCGCGTGGTGAAGGTCGTCGGCTTCGTGGCCTCGGCCTCGGACTTCACGGGCCAGCCCGCGGTGCTGAACGGCGCGAGCGAGCTGCTCGGCGAGGTCCTCGGCGACAAGGGCGTGCACGCGCGCAGCGCGGTGGGCGTGGCGGTGCTGCCGCTGGACGCGCCGGTCGAGGTCGAGATCCAGGTGGAGCTCGCGTAGCACCCTCTTCGGTGGCCCCAGCTGCGGAATCCCTCCCCGGGGGCCACTCGAACATCCGCCCGCCACGGGATAGCCTCGCGCCCATGGCGAACGGTCAGTGGTACCCCCCGGAGTGGCCGGACCGCATCCGCGCACTCGCGGCCGGCACCCTCACCCCGGTGGCCCCGAAGCGCGCGGCCACCGTCATGCTCCTGAAGGACACCGGCAGCGGCACGGCCGTCCACATGCTGCGCAGACGCGCCTCCATGGCCTTCGCCGGAGGCGCGTACGCGTATCCGGGCGGCGGTGTCGATCCGCGCGACGACGACCACCACGTCCGCTGGGCGGGCCCCACGCGCGCGTGGTGGGCGGACCGGCTCGGCGTCGACGAGACGGCGGCCCAGGCGATCGTGTGCGCGGCCGTACGCGAGACGTACGAGGAGGCGGGCGTGCTGCTCGCCGGGCCGGCCGCCGATGCGGTCGTCGGTGACACCACGGGTGCCGACTGGGAGGCCGACCGGGCCGCCCTGGTCGCCCGGGACCTGTCCTTCGCGGAGTTCCTGGACCGCCGCGGCCTGGTCCTGCGCTCCGACCTGCTCGGTGCCTGGACCCGCTGGATCACCCCGGAGTTCGAGTCCCGCCGCTACGACACCTGGTTCTTCGTGGCCGCGCTCCCCGAGGGGCAGCGCACCCGCAACGCCTCCACGGAGGCCGACCGCACGGTGTGGATCGCCCCGAGCGAGGCGGCGGCCGGGTACGACAGGGGCGAGCTGCTGATGATGCCGCCGACGATCGCGACCCTGCGCCAGCTGACGGCGTACGGGACGGCCGCCGGGGCACTCGAAGCCGCCCCGGGGCGTGACCTCACGCCCGTCCTGGCCACCGCCCGCCTGGTGGACGGGGAGATCGTGCTCTCCTGGCCGGGCCACGACGAGTTCACCAAGCACATCGCGACCGGTGGAGCCACCGCATGACGGACGCAGCCGCCCTTCCCGGCCAGCCCCGCGGCGGGGTCCTCTCCGGGCCCGCCACCGCGCGGGCCGTGAACGTGCTGGCCCCCAACGCCTCGGCGATGACCCTGGACGGCACGAACACCTGGATCCTCTCCGAGCCCGGCTCGGACCTGGCCGTGGTGGTCGACCCGGGTCCGCTGGACGACGGGCACCTGCGCCGGGTCGTCGCCACGGCCGAGCAGGCCGGCAAGCGCGTCGCGCTGACCCTGCTGACCCACGGCCACCCCGACCACGCGGAGGGCGCCGCCCGGTTCGCGGAACTGACCGGCACGCGCGTGCGTGCCCTGGACCCGGCACTGCGGCTGGGGGAGGAGGGCCTGGCCGCCGGTGACGTCATCACCACCGGCGGACTGGAACTGCGCGTCGTACCGACCCCCGGCCACACCTCCGACTCCCTCTGTTTCCACCTCCCGGCCGACCGGGCGGTCCTCACCGGCGACACGGTCCTCGGCCGCGGCACGACGGTCGTGGCCCACCCCGACGGACGTCTCGGCGACTACCTGGACTCCCTGCGCCGCCTGCGTTCCCTCACGGTCGACGACGGCGTCCACACGGTCCTGCCGGGCCACGGCCCCGTCCTCGACGACGCCCAGGGTGTCGTCGAGTACTACCTCGCCCACCGCGCCACCCGCCTCGCCCAGGTGGAGACGGCCGTGGAGGACGGCTACCGCACTCCGCCCATGGTCGTGGCCCACGTCTACGCGGACGTGGACCGCTCCCTGTGGCCGGCCGCGGAACTGTCGGTGCGGGCGCAGATGGACTATCTGGAGGAACACGGGCTCATCTAGGGCCCCGCACGGTCGCCGTACCGGGAGCCCGTGTCCTCAGGGGCGCGGGGCTTTGACGCCGTGCACGCGCGCGTACTCCGCGGCGAGCCAGGGTCCGAGATCGCCTGCGTACGCCGCGAGCACGGCGGCGTCCCCGGCCGGTTCCCGCCCCAGGACGGCCGCGGCCCGCAGCTGTGCGGCGCGCTCGGGGTAGAACCCGGCGAAGGCCTCGGCCATCTCGTGCAGATCGCTGGTCCAGCCGTGCCAGCGGGGCATGACGAGTGTGAAGCCCGTACGGACCAGGTGCCGGGACATGAAGCGCACGAGGGGCCGGCGGGCCTCCTCCGTGTCGTCCGCCTCGGCGATCCGCCGGCGCCAGTGCGGCAGGAGCCGGGCCAGATCGCCGTTGGTCTCGCGGGCCAGCAGGGAGTCGGGGCGGTAGCGCGGCAGGTACGCGGCCAGGTCCTCGCCCAGCAGCGGTGTGCACAGGCAGGCGACGAACCACCCCAGGTCGTACCTCTCCAGGTCGCTCAGCAGCCGCGCCCGGCTGAACAGCAGGGTGCCGTGCCCGTCGATCTGCCCGAACTCCTCGTCCAGGGCCGCGCCGAGCGCCCGGGCGGCGTCCCGGTCGGCCCCGGTCGGTTCCTGGTGCAGGGCGAGCAGCAGGTCGAGGTCGCTGCGGCCCACGCGCGCGGTGCCGCGCGGTATCGACCCGTAGAGGTATGCGCTGTGCAGCCGGTGCCCGAACACGTCGGTCAGCCGGTCGCGTGTCGCGGTGACCACCGGACGGAAGGCCGGGGGCACGCGCGCGAGGGAGCCCTCCCGGGCGAGGAAGCCCCGTGCGTCGAGCCCAGGGCGGCGGACGGCGTCACCGGTCATGCGCCCACGGTGCCGCGCGCGGCACCGCCTATGGCGCGTTTTCCGCTTCCTTGACGACTTCCTTGGCGACGTCGGGTTCCTTGGCGACGTTGTTCCTTGGCGACGGCGGGTTCCTTGGCCGGGTTCCTTGACGACGCCGGGCCCCGTCTCGTGAGGAGACGAGGCCCGATGACGTACGGCCAGGTGTGCGGTCGGGTGTGCGGTCAGCGTGAGCGCTTGGCGAGGCGTTCCACGTCCAGGAGGATCACCGCACGGGCCTCCAGGCGCAGCCAGCCGCGCTGGGCGAAGTCCGCGAGGGCCTTGTTGACCGTCTCGCGGGACGCGCCGACCAGCTGGGCCAGCTCTTCCTGCGTGAGGTCGTGCACGACGTGGATGCCCTCCTCGGACTGCACGCCGAACCGGCGCGACAGGTCGAGCAGGGCGCGGGCGACGCGGCCCGGGACGTCCGAGAAGACGAGGTCGGACATGGCGTCGTTGGTCTTGCGCAGCCGGCGCGCGACGGCCCGCAGGAGCGCCGTGGCCACCTCGGGCCGGGCGTTCAGCCAGGGCTGGAGGTCGCCGTGCCCGAGACCGAGCAGCTTGACCTCGGTCAGTGCCGTGGCGGTCGCGGTGCGCGGGCCCGGGTCGAACAGCGACAGCTCGCCGATGAGCTCGCTGGGGCCGACCACGGCCAGCATGTTCTCGCGGCCGTCGGGGGACGTGCGGTGGAGCTTCACCTTGCCCTCCGTGACCACGTACAGGCGGTCTCCGGGGTCGCCCTCATGGAACAGCGAGTCACCGCGGGCGAGGGTCACCTCACTCATGGAGGCGCGGAGCTCCGCGGCCTGCTCGTCATCGAGCGCCGCGAAGAGCGGATTGCGCCGCAGAACGTCGTCCACGAGTTCTCTCCTTGTCGACCTGCTCAGGGGATCTTGCTCCCCCGTGTACCGAGGGACCGTGGTGCCCATTTTGTCGGGCGGTCCAAACAGTGTGATCTGTCACAAGGATGCCGCACACGTGTCCCGGGGTACGCGGCAGGGGTCCAATTGGGCGCCGATCTTCAGGGGCCGGGGCGGATGTCGGTGCCGGGCCTTAGGCTGGCCGGGTGTCCAAATCGCCGGTGAGAGCACAGGCCGAGGGGGCTGCGCGGGTGGTTGTACGTCGCGATTCCGCTGTGGGCGAACAGGGCCCCGATGGCGGTAGGAAAACGGCGAAACAGAACAAGACGGAGCCGGTGAAGAAGGCCGCGTCAGCGAAGAAGGCCGCGTCCGCGAAGAAGGCCGCGTCCGCGAAGAAGGCTGCTTCCAAGGCGGGTGCTTCGAAGTCGACCGCCTCGAAGGCGAGTGGTTCGAAGACGTCCGCCTCGAAGGCGAGTGGTTCGAAGGCGAGTGCCGCGAAGGCGTCCGCTGCCGAGAAGGCCGCGAAGGGCGCTGCCGTGAAGAAGGCGCCCGCGGCCAAGAAGGTCGCGGTCGCGCCCAAGAAGGCCACCGCCCGCCTCAAGGGCACTGCCCCCGCCAAGGCCGTCGTCCACCCGCAGGGCGACGAGTCGCCCACCGCCCTGGTCCGCCGGGCCCGCCGTATCAACCGCGAGCTCGCCGAGGTCTTTCCGTACGCGCACCCCGAGCTGGACTTCGAGAACCCGTTCCAACTGGTCGTCGCCACGGTCCTGTCCGCCCAGACGACCGACCTGCGCGTCAACCAGACGACACCCTCCCTCTTCGCGAAGTACCCGACCCCGGAGGACCTGGCCGCCGCCAACCCCGAGGAGGTGGAGGAGATCCTCCGCCCGTGCGGCTTCTTCCGGGCCAAGACGAAGTCGGTCATAGGGCTGTCGAAGGCACTGGTGGAGGAGTTCGGCGGGGAGGTGCCCGGCCGTCTCGAGGACCTGGTCAAGCTGCCCGGAGTCGGCCGCAAGACCGCGTTCGTCGTGCTGGGCAACGCCTTCGGCCGCCCCGGCATCACCGTCGACACGCACTTCCAGCGCCTGGTGCGCCGCTGGCGGTGGACCGCCGAGACCGATCCGGACAAGATCGAGGCCGCCGTCGGCGCGCTCTTCCCGAAGAGCGACTGGACGGACCTCTCGCACCACGTGATCTGGCACGGACGCCGCATCTGCCACGCCCGCAAGCCCGCCTGCGGCGCCTGCCCGATCGCCCCGCTCTGCCCGGCGTACGGCGAGGGCGAGACCGACCCGGAGAAGGCGAAGAAGCTCCTCAAGTACGAGAAGGGCGGCTTCCCCGGCCAGCGTCTGAAGCCGCCGCAGGCCTACCTGGACGCGGGCGGCACACCGGCGCCGCCCCTGGGGGCCGGATGAGCCGCCCGGCACATGCGGCCCGCCGCCCGAGCGGTCAGGCGCGCCTCCCCGAGAGCCTGACGCGCCGCCCGTTCAGGGGATCCCGGGCACTCGCGGAACGATCTCGGGACCGTCGCGCGTTGGATGCGTCAGGACGACGGGGGTGGCGATGACGCGCGCGAGCGACACACAGGACGGCCCGGTAGTGCTGAGCAAGGACGGGCTGCCCGGCTGGCTGGACCCTGTGGTGCACGCCGTGGAGACCGTTCGGCCGGCGCAGCTGAGCCGCTTCCTGCCGCCGGAGGACGGCGCCGGGCGGCAGTCCGCCGTGCTGGTCCTGTTCGGTGAGGGCACGCGGGGGCCGGAGCTGCTGCTCATGGAGCGCGCGAGCTCCCTGCGCTCGCACGCCGGTCAGCCCTCCTTCCCGGGCGGCGCCCTCGACCCGGAGGACGGCGACCCGTCCGGTGACGGCCCGCTGCGGGCCGCCCTGCGCGAGGCGGAGGAGGAGACCGGCCTCGATCCCTCCGGCGTGCAGCTCTTCGGCGTCCTGCCCCGGCTCTACATCCCGGTCAGCGGTTTCGTCGTCACTCCGGTTCTGGGCTGGTGGCGGGAGCCGAGCCCGGTCGGGGTCGTCGATCCGAACGAGACCGCCAGGGTCTTCACCGTCCCCGTGGTGGATCTCACGGATCCCGCGAACCGGGCGACCACCGTCCACCCCAGCGGCCACCGAGGTCCGGCATTTCTGGTCGAATCAGCCCTTGTCTGGGGTTTCACGGCCGGAATCATCGACCGGCTGCTGCACTTCGCGGGCTGGGAGCGGCCCTGGGACCACGACAAGCAGGTCCCGCTCGACTGGCGCGCATGACAGGGTGGCCTCCGTGAACGTGCTGGACATCTTGTTGCTGGTCGCCGCCGTGTGGTTCGCGGTCGTGGGGTACCGCCAGGGGTTCGTCGTCGGCATCCTGTCGGTGATCGGCTTCCTGGGCGGCGGCCTCGTCGCGGTGTACGTGCTGCCCGTCATCTGGGACGCCCTGACGGACAACGCGGAGGTGAGCACGACCGCCGCCGTCGTCGCGGTCGTCGTCGTCATCGTCTGCGCCTCCGTCGGACAGGCCCTCACCACCCACCTCGGCAACAAGCTGCGCCGGCACATCACCTGGTCCCCGGCCCGGGCCCTGGACGCCACGGGCGGTGCCCTCGTCAACGTCGTGGCGATGCTCCTGGTCGCCTGGCTGATCGGCTCGGCCCTCGCGGGCACGACGCTGCCCACCCTCGGCAAGGAGGTCCGCAACTCCAAAGTGCTGCTGGGCGTCTCGCAGGCCCTGCCGGACCAAGCGGCCACCTGGTTCGCGGACTTCTCCTCCGTCCTCGCGCAGAACGGCTTCCCCCAGGTCTTCAGCCCGTTCGCGAACGAGCCGATCACCGACGTCCAGCCGCCCGACCCGGCCCTGGCGAACAGCCCGGTGGCGACCCGCGCCCAGCGTTCCATCGTCAAGGTCATGGGCACGGCCCCGAGCTGCGGCAAGGTCCTGGAGGGCACCGGCTTCGTCTTCTCCGACCGCCGCGTCATGACCAACGCGCACGTGGTGGGCGGAGTCGACGAGCCGACCGTGCAGATAGGCGGCGAGGGCAGGAAGTACGACGCCAAGGTCGTGCTCTACGACTGGCGGCGCGACATCGCCGTCCTCGACGTGCCTGATCTCAAGGCGCCCGTACTGCGGTTCACCGACAAGGACGCGGGCAGCGGCGACGGCGCGATCGTCGCGGGCTTCCCGGAGAACGGGGCGTACGACGTGCGGGCGGCACGCGTGCGGGGCCGCATCTCGGCCAACGGCCCGGACATCTACCACCGCGGCACGGTCCGCCGCGACGTCTACTCCCTGTTCGCCAACGTCCGCCAGGGCAACTCCGGCGGCCCGCTGCTCACCCCCGACGGCAAGGTCTACGGCGTGGTGTTCGCCAAGTCCCTCGACGACGCCAAGACCGGGTACGCGCTGACCGTGGACGAGATCCAGGACGACATCACCAAGGGCCGCACCGCCAACCAGCAGGTGGGCAGCGACAGCTGCGCGCTCTAGGCGCGGTGCCGAGGAGACGGGCGTCGGGGCGGCAGGTGTCGGGGCGTCACTCGCGCGGGTGACGCCTCAGTCGCGTGTGTGACGCAGACGTACGGAGACCCAGCGGGCCCGGCGGCGGAGGATGCGCGGGATCCCCACCCTGGGATCCGCGGTCACCATCTGCGGTGCGCCGCTTCGCTGGTGGGGGTTCGTACCGCTCGCCGAGCGGCGATTGCGGGTTGCGTCACTGTAGTCGTGCGTCCAGCCCATACCCCGACGTGTGCCCCCGCCCCATGGTCGATAACCGCGCCCGGAGCGTCCAATTGGCCTATGCGCCGGGCAATTGGCCGTTCGTCAGACAAACGTTCACGTGCCGGTGACGGGGCGGTGCCGACCGGTCACCGGTCGGGTTCGGGGTCCCGCAGCCAGTTGATGAGTTCCGAGGAGAACGCGACCGGGTCCTCCTCGTGCGGGAAGTGACCGAGGCCGTCGAACAGACGCCAGCGGTAGGGGGCTTCGACGTACTCGCCGGACCCGGCCGCGCTGCGGGTGCGCATCACGGGGTCGAGCGAGCCGTGCAGATGGAGGGTCGGCACGTGCACCGGCCGCTTCATCCGCCGGTTGAACTGGATGCCGTCCGGGCGGGCCAGGGAGCGCACCATCCAGCGGTACGGCTCGACCGCGCAGTGCGCCGCGGAGGGGATGCACATGGCGCGGCGGTACGCCTGAAGCGCCTCGTCCTCGGGCGGGCGCGGCCCGGACCACTCCTGGATCAGCTTCGCCACGAGCGCCCCGTCGTCGGCGGTGAGCTGCCGCTCTGGGATCCAGGGCCGCTGGAACCCCCAGATGTGTGAACCGGCACGGCTCTGCTTGACGTCTCTCAGCATGGCCGAGCGCCAGCGTCGCGGGTGCGGCATGGACGAGACCGCCAGCCGCCGCACCAGCTTGGGGCGCATTGCCGCCGCCGTCCACGCGAGGTAGCCGCCCAGGTCGTGGCCGACCAGCGCGGCATCCGGCTCGCCGAGGGAGCGGATGACGCCGGTGACGTCGAGCGCGAGGTTGGCGGGGTCGTAGCCGCGCGGCGTGCGGTCGCTGCCGCCGACACCCCGCAGGTCCATGGCGACGGCCCGGAACCCCGCGTCGGCGAGCGCCACCAGCTGGTGCCGCCACGTCCACCAGAACTGCGGAAAGCCGTGCAGCAGCAGCACCAGCGGCCCGTCGCCCAGCTCGGCGATGTGGAAGCGGGCGCCGTTGGCGGCGACGTCGCGGTGGCTCACCTTCCTCCCGCCGGGGACGTCGAGCAGGACGGCCGGAGCCGGTGGTGCAGATGGTGCAGAGGGTGTGTCGGGGTCCGTCATGAGGACGAGCGTGCCACAGCCTCGATGGCCTCCGGAGCCCGGTCCTGCGGCAGCTCCGGGCGCGGGTGCGGCTTGGCCTTCTGCAGCACGACCGCACTCTCCTTCATCGACGCGGCGACCTTCTGCGGGCCCTTGCTCTTCTTGGCCTTCTTCGCGAAGGTCACGCCGATCAGCGCGAGCACCCCGGCGATCAGCACGTTCGCCGCGAACGACAGCAGGAAGCAGACCGCGAGGTTCCAGTCGCTCCACGTGCGGATGCCGTACGCCAGCGCGAAGTTCAGCATCGGCAGGGAGAAGATCAGCACCGCGCCGGCCGCCGAGAAGGCGCCGCCGCTGGTCGCGCCCCGCTTCACGTCCTGCCTGAGCTGCGCCTTGGCCAGCGCGATCTCGTCGTGCACCAGCGCCGACATTTCCGCTGTCGCCGAGGCGAACAGCTGGCCGATGCTGCGTTCGGCGCCGACCGGGCTGCCGTCGGGTGCGCTCATCGCGGTCTCCCTTTTCTGCGTACGGTCCGTTGTCCGCGTCTTGTTCCTGACCCGCCCCAGTCGTCCGGCCGGGCACGGTCCGACTGCGTACGGTCCCGTCTTTTGTACCGTCTCGTCAGATCATGCCGGACGGTGGTGGCCCTCGCCTGCCCCGTCCGGTACATCGGCAAGCCCGTGGCGCGCGGCTGCCTTCTCCCGGGCGATCCGGCGGTGCTCGGCGGCCTTGCGCTCGTAGAGGGTGGCGAGCCGCACGTGGTAGGCGGGATCGTCCTCCTCGTAGACGTCCGGGACGCCGTCGGCGTCCTCGTCGCGCTCCTCGTCCGCCCACAGGCGACGGTACTTGGCGTTGCGGATCTTCAGCAGCACGGTCGCGAGTGTCGCGGCGATCAGCGAGCCCAGCAGGACGGCGGCCTTGACCTGGTCCGTCATCGTCCCGTCATCGGCGAAGGCGAGTTCGCCGATGAGCAGCGACACGGTGAAGCCGATGCCGGCGAGACTGGCCACCGCGAACACGTCCGCCCAGGCCAGGTCGTCGCTGAGCGAGGCGCGGGTGAAACGGGCCGTCAGCCACGTCCCGCCGAAGATGCCGACCGCCTTGCCGACGACGAGCCCGAGGACGACGCCCAGGGTCTCCGGCTGGGTGAACACGTCGGCGAGCGCTCCGCCGGACACCACGACACCCGCGCTGAACAACGCGAACAACGGCACCGCCAGCCCCGCCGACAGCGGCCGCACGAGGTGCTCGATGCGCTCGCCGGGGGAGCGGTCCTCCCCCTCGCGGCGGTGGCAGCGCAGCATCAGGCCCATCGCGACCCCGGCGACGGTGGCGTGAATGCCGCTGTTGTACATCAGCGCCCAGATGACGAGGGCGAGCGGCACGTACACGTACCAGCCACGGACGCCCGCGCGCAGCAGCACCCAGAAGAGCAGCAGCCCGGCGACGGAGCCGCCGAGCGCGGCGAAGTTCAGGTCGGCGGTGAAGAAGACGGCGATGATCAGGATCGCGAAGAGGTCGTCGACGACGGCGAGCGTGAGCAGGAAGGCCCGCAGTGCGCTCGGCAGGGAGGTGCCGATGACCGCGAGCACGGCGAGCGCGAAGGCGATGTCGGTGGCGGTCGGCACGGCCCAGCCGTCCAGGGAGCCGCCGCCGGCGACCGCGGTGACGGTGTAGACGAGCGCCGGTACGGCCATGCCGCACAGGGCCGCGACGACCGGCAGCGCGGCGGCCTTCGGGTCACGCAGATCGCCCGCGACGAGTTCGCGCTTGAGCTCGATGCCGGCGACGAAGAAGAAGATCGCCAGCAGTCCGTCGGCGGCCCAGTGCGCGACGGACAGGTCGAGGCCGAGGGCGGCGGGGCCGATGTGGAAGTGGGAGACGCTCTCGTAGCTGTCGCGCAGCGCGGGGATGTTCGCCCAGAGCAGCGCGGTGACCGCGGCGGCGAGCAGCAGTACCCCGCCGACGGTCTCGGTGCGCAGCGCGTCGGCCACATAGGTCCGCTCGGGCAGGGACAGACGTCCGAAGACCTTGCGGGGGGTGGTGGGGCGGGGCGCGGTCACGGGGAAGACCTCCGGTAGACGGGCAGGGCGGAACACCTGCCGACCAGACTTCCCGGCGCACCTTGGAACACTTGCTTTGCTTAGTCTAGGTAAATGTACGGCCGCGCGCATCCGGTGGTCGCCGCCGCCGGGGCGCGCTCACGGAGGGCACCCGGTGATCGGGTGCCCTCCGTCGGCTCCGTCATGCCGGTGCCGCGGTCAGTCCTCGCTGGGCGCGGCGGGCAGTTTGGACTGGATGAGGTCCATGACCGTGGAGTCGGTCAGCGTAGTGACGTCACCCAGCTGCCGGTTCTCGGCGACGTCCCGCAGCAGACGGCGCATGATCTTGCCGGAGCGGGTCTTGGGCAGCTCGGCCACCGGCAGGACCCGCTTGGGCTTGGCGATCGGGCCGAGGGTGTTGCCGACGTGCGTGCGCAGCTCGGCGACCAGGTCCTCGGTCTCCGAGGCCGTCCCGCGCAGGATGACGAAGGCGACGATCGCCTGCCCGGTGGTCTCGTCCGCCGCGCCGACCACGGCCGCCTCGGCGACCGCGGGGTGGGAGACCAGGGCGGACTCGACCTCGGTGGTGGAGATGTTGTGACCGGAGACGAGCATGACGTCGTCCACCCGGCCGAGCAGCCAGATGTCGCCGTCGTCGTCCTTCTTGGCGCCGTCACCGGCGAAGTACTTGCCCTCGAAGCGCGACCAGTACGTGTCGATGAACCGCTGGTCGTCGCCCCAGATGGTGCGCAGCATCGACGGCCACGGCTCGGTCAGCACCAGGTAGCCGCCACCGCCGTTCGGCACCTCGTTCGCCTCGTCGTCGACGACCGTCGCGGAGATACCGGGCAGCGGCGTCTGAGCGGAGCCCGGCTTGGTAGCGGTCACGCCCGGCAGCGGAGTGATCATCATCGAGCCGGTCTCGGTCTGCCACCAGGTGTCGACGACCGGGGTGCGGTCGCCGCCGATGTTCTTGCGGTACCAGACCCACGCCTCGGGGTTGATCGGCTCGCCCACCGAGCCCAGCACGCGCAGGCTGGACAGGTCGAACTTGGCGGGGATGTCGTCGCCCCACTTCATGAACGTACGGATCGCGGTCGGCGCGGTGTAGAGGATCGTCACGCCGTACTTCTGGACGATCTCCCAGAAGCGGCCCTGGTGCGGGGTGTCGGGCGTGCCCTCGTACATGACCTGCGTCGCGCCGTTGGCGAGCGGGCCGTAGACGATGTACGAGTGGCCGGTGACCCAGCCGACGTCGGCCGTGCACCAGTAGACGTCCGTCTCCGGCTTGAGGTCGAAGACCGCGTGGTGCGTGTAGGCGGTCTGCGTGAGGTAGCCGCCGGAGGTGTGCAGGATGCCCTTCGGCTTACCCGTGGTGCCCGAGGTGTAGAGGATGAACAGCGGGTGCTCGGCGTTGAACGCCTGCGGGGTGTGCTCGGTGCTCTGCCGCCCCACCAGGTCGTGCCACCACACGTCGCGGCCCTCGGTGAAGGCGACCTCCTGGCCCGTGCGGCGCACGACCAGGACGTGCTCGACGATGCCCGCCTTCTCGACGGCCTCGTCGACGGCCGGCTTGAGCGCGGACGGCTTGCCGCGCCGGTAGCCGCCGTCGGAGGTGATGATCACGCGCGCGTCCGCGTCCTGGATGCGGGTGGCGAGCGCGTCCGAGGAGAAGCCGCCGAAGACGACCGAGTGCGCGGCGCCGATGCGGGCGCAGGCGAGCATCGCGATCGCCGTCTCGGGGATCATCGGCATGTAGACGGCGACCCGGTCCCCGGCCTGAACACCCAGCTCCAGCAGCGCGTTGGCCGCCTTGGAGACCTCGTCCTTGAGCTCGGCGTAGGTGATGGCGCGGCTGTCGCCGGGCTCGCCCTCGAAGTGGATGGCGACCCGGTCGCCGTGTCCGGCCTCGACGTGCCGGTCGACGCAGTTGTAGGCGACGTTGAGTTCGCCGTCCTTGAACCACTTGGCGAACGGCGGGTTCGACCAGTCGAGCGTCTCGGTGGGCTCCTTGGCCCAGGTCAGCCGACGGGCCTGCTCGGCCCAGAAGCCGAGCCTGTCAGCCTTGGCCTGTTCATACGCCTCCGCCGTGACGTTGGCGTTCGCGGCCAGGTCGGCGGGGGGTGCGAACCTGCGCTCTTCCTTGAGCAGGTTGGCCAGGCTTTCGTTGCTCACGGCATCTGCCTTTCCCAGGGTGTCCGTTGTGTCCCAGGCCACAGCTCATCAGACCCGGGGGTGCGATGACAAGGGCCGACCGCCGATTGGTTTAGACCTGTCGGACGGTGCTGTCGGGGACCGGGGTCATCCGTACCCACGGACGCCGACCAGGGAAAGTTCACTGCGTGTGCTGCCGGTTACCGGGAATCCGGCCGAGCGGAGGAAGGTCGTGGCGTGCGCGGGTGAGGCGGGGAGCGGAGTGATCCGGTGACGGGGTGCTGAGGCGGGCGGCCGGCAGACCGGTGGTGGTCCGGTGGGCCAGGCGGTCGCCGGACCGACCCCGGTCCGCCGGCCCGGGCCATCCGCTGCGGCGGGCCACCGGGTGTGCTCCCGGCCGCGACCGGGAGCACACCGCAAACCGGTGCCCAGCCGGGGCAGACCCTCGCCCCGGCATCCGGCTCATGCCGTCAGGTCCGACTCCCGTACGCGGTCGAAGACCCCACCGGCGTCCGTCTCGGTGAGCAGATACGCCTCGGCCTCGCCCACGTGGAAGTACATCCCGTGCAGCTCCAAGGCGCCCTCGTCGAGGGCCCGGGCGACCGAGTCGTGGGCGCGCAGGTGCTCCAGCTGCTGGACGACGTTCGTCAGGCAGAGCTGCTCGACCGCGTCCTCGGGCGAGCGCCCGGCCAGCCTGCCCCAGGGCAGACTCGCGTCGGCCATGCGCTCCAGGCTCGGCAGCCCGTGCCTCAGCCACCGCTTCAGCGGGGTCCGGGCGCCGCCGGGCTCGGAATTGAGCAACGCCTGCATGGCGCCGCAGCCCGAGTGCCCGCACACCGTGATGGACCGCACCCGGAGCACGTCCACGGCGTACTCGATGGCGGCGGCCACCGAGTCGTCGCCGCTCTCCTCGCCCGGGCGTGGCACGAGGTTCCCCACGTTGCGCACGACGAACAGGTCGCCCGGACCACTGGAGGTGATCATCGACGTGACCAGCCGGGAGTCGGCGCAGGTCAGGAAGAGCTGCGAGGGCCGCTGCCCCTCACGCGCCAGCCGGGCCAGCTCGCTGCGCACCAGGGGCGCGGTGTTCCGCTGGAACGCGCTGATGCCTCGCGCCAGTTCGTGCCCGCTGGCTCCACCGGGGCCCGTCGGATCCGGCTCGGAGCGGTCCGACCCGTCCGGGTTCTTCTCGGCGGGGGGTGTGGAGTGGGGACCGTCGCACTGGTGGTTGCGCCAGGGCGTCCAGGGGCGGCAACGGCAGTCGCTGCCGGACTGGGGCTCGGAGATGCGGGTGCCGGGATGCCGGCCGGTGATCTCGACCGAGCCGCCCTGCGCGGTGTGCGTCTTCTGCCAGTCCTGCAACGTCTCGTAGGCCGCGTGGTCCATGAACGACCCGTCCAGCTCGACGACGGTGTCGGAACCGTGGGGCACGAGATGCAGGGTCCGGCTGAGCCGTGGCACGGCGAGGAACGTCAACTGCCCTCTGACGTGTACGTGGTGGACTCCTTCCTTCTCCTCGTGTGTGATGCGGGTGCGGGTGAGGCGGTGCAGGGCGACGCCGACGGCCATGGCGATGCCCAGCGCCACGCCCTCCAGGACGCCGAGGGAGACCACGCCGAGGGTGGTGACGGCGTAGACCCAGACTTCCCGGTGGCGGGTCACCGTGCGGATGTGGTTCAGGGAGACCATCTGGATGCCGACGGCCATCACCAGGGCGGCGAGCGAGGCGAGCGGGATGAGCTCCAGGATCGGGACCATCAGCAGCGCGGCGATCACTACGAGAACGCCGTGCAGCATCGTGGAGTTCCGGCTGACGGCACCCGCGTGCACATTCGCCGAACTCCGCACGGCCACACCGGCGATGGGCAGTCCGCCGAGCGAGCCGGAGACGATGTTGGCGGCGCCCTGCCCGAGCAGTTCGCGGTCGAGGCGGGAGCGCCCGACCCGTGCGGACAGGCCGCCCGGGCGGGCGGCCACCAGCTTGTCGACGGCGACCGCACCGAGCAGTGACTGCACGCTGCACACCAGCGTGGTGGTGAGCACGGCGGCGACCAGACCGAGCACGGGGCCCTCGGGCAGGCCGGCCAGGGCGTGGTTGCTCCAGGACGGCAGGTCGACCTTGGGCAGGCGGAGCCCGGCGAGGGCGGCGGCCGCGGTGGCTCCGGCGACGGCGACAAGCGCGGCCGGCACCTTGCGCAGGAGGCGTCCGGTCCGGCCGGGCAGCCTCGGCCAGAGCAGCAGCAACGCCAGGGTCAGCACGCTCACGGACACCGACGCGAGCCGCATGTCCGCCAGCTGCGCGGGCAGTGCGCGGAGGTTGTCCGGGACGGAGCTCTGCGGTGTGCCGCCGAGCACGATGTGCAGCTGGGCGACGGCGATGGTGACGCCGATCCCGGCGAGCATGCCGTGCACGATGGCGGGGCTGACGGCGAGAGCGCCCCGGGCCACGCGCAGGCAGCCCAGGCCCAGTTGGGCGAGGCCGGCGAGGACGGTGATGGCGCAGGTCGTCCGCCAGCCGTAGCGCTGGATGAGGTCGGCGGTGACGACGGTGAGTCCGGCGGCTGGTCCGCTCACCTGGAGCGGGGAGCCGCCGAGCCGCCCGGCGACCAGCCCGCCCACGGCCGCGGCGACGAGGCCGGCCTGGAGGGGGGCGCCGGTGGCGAGGGCGATGCCCAGGGACAGGGGCAGGGCGATCAGGAAGACCGCGATCGAGGCCGACACGTCGGCACCCGCGATCCGGAATCGGCGGGGCCCGGGCGGCGGCGGACTGTGGGGCGGATGGGTGCGTTCGGTTCGGTTCGGGTCGGTGGCGCGTGTGGGGACGCAGGCTGACATGGTTTCCCGTCTCCTCCGGGGCTGCGCGGTCGCGTAACTGTGGGGTCCCGCTCGGGGCGGGGTTCGGTCGCGGCGGTCACGGCGTAAATCGGCGGGATGAATCAACGCTCGGTAAACGGATCGTAATGCAGAGTAAAGGGCGAGCATAGACTTAACGGGCAAATGGGCGAATAGATCACTCTGAAGAGTGAAGTGGCTATGTGATCGGCTTGTCGTACTAATTCCTTCTCGATCTCGTGCGAATTTGGCGGCGCTGTCCGCACCCGAGAGAAGGAAGAAGGTGGGCGGAACATGGCCGCCACCCACAGGATCGCCGCGAGTTCCGTGATCGCCGCGGTCTGCGCCGCATCGCTCGCCGGTTGCGCGACCGGCACACCCCGGCAGAAGACCCCCGACCCGCAGAAGGCGACGCCGGCGCAGGCGCCCAAAAGCGCGGTCCGGCTGATCGGGGACGGCTCCACCGCCTACACCGGCGCCCAGCCGCACCTGCCCCGGCCCGAACGCCTGCGACCCGGCCAGAAGCCCCCGCAGTTCGTCGTCTTCTCCTGGGACGGCGCGGGCGAGGACAGCCAGAAGCTGTTCTCCCACTTCCGTAAGGTCGCCAGGGACAACAACGCGACCATGACGTACTTCCTGAGCGGCGTGTACATGCTGCCCGAGGACAAGCGCGACCGGTACCGGCCGCCGCAGCACTCCCCGGGGCGCTCCGACATCGGCTTCAACGACCGCCGTGGCATCGCCGCCACCGCGAAGCAGCTGCGCCTGGCGTGGCTGGAGGGCAATGAGATCGGCACCCACTTCAACGGCCACTTCTGCGGCAGCGGCGGCGGGGTGGGCGAGTGGTCGGTCGAGGACTGGAAGGACGAGATCTCCCAGGCCAAGCAGTTCGTGAAGACCTGGAAGACCAACACCGGCCTGAAGGACGCGTCCCCGCTGCCCTTCGACTACGACAAGGAACTCATCGGCGCCCGCACACCCTGTCTCGAAGGCCAGCGCAACTTCATGAGGGCGGCCCGCGACCTGGGCTTCCGCTATGACACCAGCGGCGTGAACGACCAGGTCTGGCCGAAGAAGAAGCAGGGTCTGTGGGACGTGTCCATGCAGCTCGTGCCGTTCCCCGGCCACTCCTTCGAGCAGCTCACCATGGACTACAACTTCATGGTCAACCAGTCGGGCACCAAGACCCAGGGCAACCCCGCCATGCACGACTTCTGGGGCGACCAGATGCGCGACGGCCTGCTCAAGGGCTTCTCACGGGCCTACCACGGCAACCGCGCGCCCCTGATCATCGGCAATCACTTCGAGTCCTGGAACGGCGGCACCTACATGCGGGCCGTCGAGGAGGTCATCGAGTCGGTGTGCACGAAGGAGGAGGTGCGCTGCGTCTCGTTCCGGCAGCTCGTGGACTGGCTGGACGCGCAGGATCCGAAGACGCTGGAGAAGCTGCGCACCCTGCAGGTCGGCCAGGCGCCCAAGGAGGGCTGGGCGTCCTTCCTGTCGGGCCGGCCCGCCCCTGCTCCCAAGGGCGTCCCGGGGCCTCCGGCGGCCAAGGGGTAGCTCTCGGGAGTGACGCCGTCAGGCGCACGCGCGCGTGAAGAAGGCCACTCCGCCGTGGGTCCGGGCCCAGGGATGCGTAGGGTCGTACTCATGAGTACAGCAGGCGCGACCGCCGACCCCCTCGCGGCCCTGGGGGCGCTGCCCGGAGTGGCCGATTCCGTGGAGTCCGTACGCAAGGCCGTGGACCGGGTCTACGGGCACCGGGTCATGCGGCGGCGCAGCAACGCGATCACCTCGGAGGCGGCCCTGCGCGGCGCCCGCGCCTCGGCCGCGCTGTCCGGCGCCGACTGGGCCCTGGAGGAGGTGCGCCGTCGTACGGACTTCAGCGGCGACGACGAGGCCCGCGCCGTGGGCGCCGCCCTGCGGCTCACCGCGGAGGCGGGCCAGCTGCTGTCGATCTGGCGGCAGTCGCCCCTGCGGGTGCTGGCCCGGCTGCACCTGGTGGCGGCCGCGGACCAGGGCGACCAGGTGGGGCGGCGCCGCAAGGAGGGCGAACAGGTCGACGAACCGCTCGTGGGACTGCCGCTGCCGAGTGCCTCCGAGGCGCACGGCAGGCTGGACGGACTGGCCGGCCTGATCATCGCGGGCGGAACCGCGCCGGCGCTGGTGACGGCCGCCGTCGTGCACGGCGAACTTCTGGCGCTGCGCCCCTTCACCTCCCACAACGGCCTGGTCGCCCGCACGGCCGAACGCATCGTCCTGGTCGGCAGTGGCCTGGACCCGAAGTCGGTCTGTGCGGCCGAGGTCGGCCACGCCGAGCTGGGACGCGACGCATACCTGGAAGCGCTCGGCGGATACGTCTCCGGTACCCCGGACGGTGTCGCCGCCTGGATCGCCCACTGCGGCAGGGCGGTCGAACTGGGAGCCCGCGAGTCGATGGCCGTGTGCGAGGCGCTGCAGCGCGGAGCGGCGTGACATCACCCGGCCGGAAAAATGATGCGGCGGCACGATTTCTCGTACCGCCGCTGGCATGAGCATCGGGTTACCAAGCGTCCTCGATATGTGCCCATCAGGCCGGGAGCTTTGCCCGTGACCTGGTGCGGCTGGCCCGTATTCGACGGGTCGACGTCGCGTGGGTGCCCGGTGTTCATGCTCGGTCCGTGGGGCCAAATGCGTTAAAAGGTGATCCTCTCGGATGTCCTTGGTCTCGCGGGCCGTTGAGTCCTTTGTACTCCTGCCCCGGAGCAAGCGGAAGTCCAGGCTGCACTTCTTTACTTTCGGGTTCACGCGGGGCGGCCCGTCGCCGCAGGTCAAGCCACCGTCGTCCGGCGCCTGTTCGCGTACCAGACGAGTCCCGCGGTGGCCGCAGCGGCGCCTATGGCGGCGACCGCGACGAGCGCCGGGCGTGGTGGCACGGAGAACGCGGGGATGCGCTGCTTGAGCCGGACCGGCCGGTGGAAGTCCAGGATCGGCCACCCGCGCGCGAGGGCCTCGCGGCGCAGTGCCCTGTCCGGGTTCACTGCATGCGGGTTGCCGACGGACTCCAGCATCGGCACATCGGTCGCCGAGTCGCTGTAGGCGTAGCAGCGGCTGAGGTCGTAGCCCTCGGACTCGGCCAGTTCCCTCACGGCCTCGGCCTTGGTGGGGCCGTACGCGTAGTACTCCACCTCACCGGTGAAGCAGCCGTCCTCGCCCACGACCATGCGGGTGGCGACCACGCGGTCCGCCCCCAGCAGCTCGCCGATCGGCTCGACCACCTCCGCGCCGGACGTGGAGACGATCACGACGTCGCGGCCGGCGGTGTGGTGCTCCTCGATGAGGGAGGCGGCCTCGTCGTAGATGATCGGGTCGATCAGGTCGTGCAGCGTCTCGGCGACGATCTCCTTGACCTGTTCCACGTTCCAGCCGCGGCACAGGGCGGACAGATATGCGCGCATGCGCTCCATCTGGTCGTGGTCGGCGCCGCCGGCCAGGAAGACGAACTGGGCATATGCGGTACGCAAGACGGCCCTGCGGTTGATCAGACCGCCTTGGTAGAACGACTTGCTGAACGTGAGCGTGCTCGACTTCGCAATGACCGTCTTGTCCAGGTCAAAGAAGGCGGCTGTGCGGGGCATCGAGTGGTTTTCCACGCCCCAGAGCATAGGGGCAGCCCATTCGGCGTAAGGTGGGGCGCGTGGGTTTGCCTGAGAAGGCTCTCGGGTACACCATGGAAGTCACGGATCGTTCGCGACCGTGCTAACCCGGCCCGACTCCTCCCCCCCCGAGTCGGCCGTGGGGACGACCCCCGCTCTCCCCCCCGGCGGGGGTCGTCGCATGTCCGGATGGGTTTTCTCCCTCTTCTCGCAGCCTGAATGACGCGCCGGTGCGACTTCCGAGGCAGTTTGGCATGCCCATGACTCATTACTCAGGGTAGCCGTCATGCTGCTCTGTGGGAGCCGCGCCGAGAGCCGGAGCGGCTCACCGGTATGGGTGACGGCGATATTCACAACCCCCCGGTCCTCCACAGTTATCCACCAAGATCCACACGATTTCCGGGATCGCTGCACCGTGATTCCAGCGCGCCCCGCTCGCGGCGAGTTCATGGCCGGTTCCGAGTGCCCGGGGGCGTTTGGCCGGTTTCTGTCGGCCGTTCACAGGGAGGCCGCTTGCCGGTTCTTCCCACGTTTGGGAATCGCGGGACCGCAGGGGCCGCGCGAGCCATGCAGCGAAGGGGGATGGAAACCGTGGCCGGAATCGTCACACACGACCCGCCGCCGGGCGCCGGAGGGCGGCAGGGCGGACCGCTCATCGTCACCGAGGACACCGAACTCCTCGACGACCTGCTGCGCCTGTGCGCGGCGGCGGGCGCCACGCCCGAGGTGCACCACGGGGTGCCGGAGCGCAGGGGCACCTGGGAGGCCGCACCACTCGTCCTGGTCGGCGACGACGCGGCGCGGCGGGTGCGCGGAGCCGTACGCAGAAGGGGTGTGGTGCTCGTCGGCCGGGACCAGGACGACTCCGGGGTGTGGCGCCGGGCCGTCGAGATCGGCGCCGAGCACGTTCTGATGCTGCCCGACGGCGAGCAGTGGCTGGTCGACCGGATCGCCGACGTGGCCGAGGGCGTCGGCCGGCCGGCCCTCACCGTGGGCGTCATCGGCGGCCGGGGCGGGGCCGGAGCGTCCACGCTCGCGTGTGCCCTCGCCGTCACGTCCGCGCGGGAGGGGCTGCGCACCCTCCTCGTGGACGCCGATCCGCTGGGTGGCGGACTCGATGTACTCCTCGGCGGCGAGACGGCCGAAGGGCTGCGCTGGCCCGCGTTCGCCTCCTCTCGCGGCCGGGTCGGAGGGGGCGCTCTGGAGGAGTCACTGCCCGAACTGCATGCGCTGCGCGTGCTCAGCTGGGACCGCGGCGACCGGATCGCGGTCCCGCCGCAGGCGGTGCGGGCGGTGCTCGCGGCGGCCCGGCGCCGCGGCGGCGCGGTCGTGGTCGACCTGCCGCGCCGCATCGACGACGGCGTCGCCGAGGTCCTCACCCAGCTGGACGTCGGCGTGCTGGTGGTGCCCGCCGAGCTGCGGGCCGTCGCGGCGGCGGGCCGGGTGGCCTCCGCGGTCGGCATGGTCCTGCGGGACCTGCGGGTGGCCGTCCGCGGGCCCTACCCACCGGGGCTCGACGACCGTGAGGTGGCCCGGCTGCTCGGACTGCCCCTGGTCGGCGAGGTACCGGCCGAGCCGGGTCTGTCGCGCCCGGACGACGCCATGGCACCACCGGGCGCTGCTCCCCGCGGACCGCTCGCCCGCTTCTGCAAGGAGTTCTGGGAGCGGGCGCTCGTCGAGGCGGGTACGGCATGAGCACCCTGGCCGGAGTCGAAGGCGCGGCGCTGCTCGACGGGGTGCGGCGGTGGCTGGCCGAGAGCGGGGCCGATCCGACCCCCGCGCGTGTGGCGCAGGCTCTGCGGGAGCAGGGGCGGGTCCTCGGGGACGCCGAAGTCCTGGGAGCCGCAGCGCAACTGCGGTCCGAGCTGGTCGGCAGCGGGCCGCTGGAGCCGCTCCTCGCCGATCCGTCGGTGACGGACGTGCTCGTGTCGGCCCCCGACCGGGTCTGGGTGGACCGGGGCGGAGGACTGGAGCTGACGCCGGTGCGTTTCGCTGACCCGGCGGCCGTACGACGGCTCGCCCAGCGTCTCGCAGCGGTGGCCGGGCGCCGCCTGGACGACGCCCGGCCCTGGGCCGACGCCCGGCTGCCTGACGGCACCCGGCTGCACGCGGTGCTGCCGCCGGTCGCGGTGGGCTGCGCCTGCCTGTCGCTGCGGGTCGTACGGCCGCGTGCCTTCACGCTCGCCGAGCTGGTCGCGGCGGGCACGGTGCCGCCGGGCGGGGACCGCATGCTGCGCGCCCTGCTCGACGCCCGGCTGTCCTTCCTCGTCAGCGGAGGCACGGGCACCGGCAAGACCACGCTGCTCAGTGCCCTGCTGGGGCTGGTGGGACCGGACGAGCGGATCGTCCTCGCCGAGGACTCGGCGGAACTGCGGCCCGACCATCCGCACGTCGTGCGGCTGGAGACCAGACCCGCGAACCAGGAGGGCGCGGGCCTCGTGACCCTGGAGGACCTGGTGCGCCAGGCCTTGCGGATGCGGCCGGACCGGCTGGTCGTGGGCGAGGTGCGCGGGCCCGAAGTGGTGCATCTGCTGGCCGCGTTGAACACCGGACACGAGGGCGGTTGCGGAACCGTGCACGCCAATGCCGCCGCCGATGTACCGGCCCGGCTGGAGGCGCTTGGCACGGCCGCCGGGCTCGACCGGGCCGCGCTGCACAGCCAGTTGGCGGCCGCCCTCTCCGTGGTGCTGCACCTGGTGCGCGACCGTGCCGGGCGGCGGCGGATCGCCGAGGTGCACGTGCTGGAGCGGGACCCGTCGGGCCTGGTGCGGACGGTGCCGGCGCTGCGGTGGGGAGCGGATGCGTTCGTGCGTGAGCGGGGGTGGGAGCGGCTGCGGGGGCTGCTTCGGGGCGGGGCGAGTGGGAGCGGCTCGGGTGAGGCCCGGGCGGAGGGGGTGGGTCATGACGGGGGTGCCTGAGATGTCGATGGGTGCGACTGTGGCGTGCGCGGGGGTGGCGGTCTGGCTGCTGGGTGAGCGTCAGGACGCGGCGCGACGGGCACGACTGCTGCTCACGAGCGGCGAAGGCCCGGGGGGTGGGCCGCCCGGGTGGCGGCGGCCGGCCGGTGAACTGCGGCACGTCTGCGGGCGGCTGCGGCCCGAGTGGTGGTCACTGGTGGCCGGGCTGGTCCTGGCGATGCTCGGGGCGTCGGTGCTGCCGGCCGTCCTGGGCGCGGCCGGGGTGCCGTTGCTGCGGCGGGTCCGGCTGGCCGGCCGGGCGCGGCGGGACCGGGAGCGCAGAGCCGACGCGGTGGTCGCGTTGTGCGGAACGCTCGCCGGGGAGGTGCGGGCCGGACGTCAGCCGGGTGAGGCGCTGTTGCGGGCCGCGCGGGACTGCGGCGGGCTCGCGGGCGCGCAGGCGACGGTGCTGGCGGCGGCGCGGTTCGGCGGTGACGTGCCGGATGCGCTCGCTACGGCGGCCGGGCAGCCGGGTGCCGAGGGTCTGCGGGGACTGGCGGCGTGCTGGCGGGTCGCCGTGGACCAGGGCGCCGGGCTCGCCGCCGGACTCGACCGGCTGGCCGCCGCTCTGCGCGCGGAGCGGGATCAGCGGGCCGATCTGCGGGCCCAGTTGGCGGGCGCCCGGGCCACGGCGGTGATGCTCGCCGGGCTGCCGGCCCTGGGGCTGCTCATCGGCACCGCCCTCGGGGCCGATCCCTTGCACGTCCTGCTGCACACCGGGGCGGGGCTGGGCTGCCTGGCGGCCGGCGGAGTGTTGGAGGGCCTGGGGCTGTGGTGGGTGCAGCGGATCGTGCGGGGCGCGGAGGCGGCGGCATGAGCAGCGCGGAAGTTGTCCACAGGCTGGGGGCGGCCATGGGGATCGTGCTGGCCTGCGCGTGGTCGGCGCGGTGGGTGATGGAGGCGCGACGCCGCCGGAGGATGCGCCGGCGGCTGGCCGGGCTGCCAGGGGCCCGGGAGCCGGCTGTCCCCGTCCCACGGCGGGCATGGCGGGGGGTCGCGCGGACGTGGCTGGCCCCTGTGGCCGTGGCGTGCGCCGGATGGGTGCTTGCCGGGGGCCTCACCGGGGCCGCGGTAGGACTGGTGGGCGCGCTGGGGCTGTGGCGATGGCGGCTCGGAGAGCAGACGTCCGGCGCGGACCCTGGTGCGCCCGACCTCGCCGAGGCCGCGCGTCAACTGCCCTTGGCCGCCGACCTGCTGGCGGCCTGCATCGCGGCGGGCGCCGGCCCGGTGATCGCCGCGCAGGCGGTGGGTGAGGCCCTGGGCGGCCCTGCCGGCGATGCACTCGCCCGTGGTTCGGCGGAGGTGCGACTGGGCGGCGAACCGGGCTCGGCCTGGCGGACGTTGGGTGCCGTCCCGGGCGCCGGAGGCCTGGCCCGGCTGCTGGAACGCGCCGATGTGTCCGGACTGCCCGCCGCGGCACCGGTCGCGCGGCTCGCCGCGGAGGCCCGGGCCGACTGGGGCCGAGCAGCGACGGCCCGGGCCCGGCGGGCCGGCGTGATGGTCAGTGCGCCGGTCGGACTGTGCTTCCTGCCCGCGTTCATCGCGGTCGGCGTGCTGCCCGTGGTGATCGGGCTCGCGGGCGGGGTGCTCGGAGGGGGTGGTGGGTGACGCGGTGAACGACCGGAGGCAGTGAGCGATGAGCAGTCAGCAACAGGAGTTCGGACTATCCCACGGGGGTTGAGATGTATCAGGTGGTACGGGCGCGGCTGCGTGCCCTGGTGTGCGGGATGCGTGCGGCGCGGAGGGACGCGGGGATGGTGACGTCCGAGTACGCGATGGGAATCGTCGCGGCGGTGGCGTTCGCGGTCGTGCTCTACAAGGTCGTCACGAGCGGCCCGGTCAGCGCGGAGCTGCAGAGCATCGTGAAGGAAGCCCTCAATGCGCGGATGTGAGCGGGGCGCGGACCGGGGGTTCGTGACGGCGGAGTCGGCCGTGGTGCTGCCCGTTCTGGTGATGTTCGCGATGGCACTGGTGTGGGGGCTGCTGGTCGTGGCAGCGCAGATCCAGTGCGTGGACGCGGCGCGGACGGGCGCGCGCGCCGCGGCCCGGCAGGACCCGCCCGGGGCGGTCGTGAAGCTGACCCGCGAGGCGGCGCCGCCGGGCGCGAAGGTGACCGTCAGCCGGGACGCCGAGTACGTGCGGGTGGTCGTCGTGGCGGAGCCGCCGGTGCTGCGGGGTCTGTCCTTCGCCGTACGCGAGGAGGCCGTCGCCTCGGCGGAGGAGGCGGTGGGCCGGTGAGACGGCGACGGAGGGGTGCCGAGCGGGGCCGGGCAAAGGCCGCCGTCCGGGGTGTCGGCGCGAGCCCGGGGGCCACTGACGTCCGGAGTGTCACAGCGGGCCTGGGGCCGGTGGGCGCCGAGCAGGGCGCTCGGGGTGCCGGCGCAGGCCGGGGGGCCACCGACGTCCGGAGTGGCGTCGCGGGTCGGGGGGCCGTCGGCAGCTGGAGTGTCGTCGCGGGTCGGCGGTCCACCGACGTCCGCGGTGTCGGCTCAGGCCGGAGATCCACCGGCGTCTGGAGGGGTGGCCCGGATCGCGGGTTGGCCGGCGTCTGGAGGGGTGGCCCGGATCGCGGGTTGGCCGGCGTC
>NZ_WWIC01000044.1:0-3819 GCF_009872555.1 Streptomyces sp. SID5643 | reverse complement strand
GCCACCGGCAAGTGGGGCATCCGCGTCAACCGCGTCGAGCTCAAGGCGATCGAACCGCCCACCTCCATCCAGGACTCGATGGAGAAGCAGATGCGCGCCGACCGCGACAAGCGCGCCGCCATCCTCCAGGCCGAAGGTGTCCGGCAGTCGGAGATCCTGCGCGCCGAGGGTGAGAAGCAGTCCCAGATCCTGCGCGCCGAGGGTGAGGCCAAGGCCGCCGCCCTGCGCGCCGAGGGCGAAGCCCAGGCCGTCCGCACCGTCTTCGAGGCCATCCACGCCGGCGACCCGGACCAGAAGCTGCTCTCCTACCAGTACCTCCAGATGCTCCCCAAGATCGCCGAAGGCGACGCCAACAAGCTCTGGATCGTCCCCAGCGAAATCGGCGACGCCCTCAAGGGCCTCTCCGGCGCCATGGGCAACTTCGGCGGCCTCGGCGGCGGTTCCGGCGGCAACGGAGGTGCGCCCCAGGCCGGCGTCCCCGCCCAGGAACGCCGCGAGAAGCCGCCCATCGACTGACCCGGCACATACGGAGGGGCCCGCTTCCCAGGGAAGCGGGCCCCTCCGTATGACAGCTCTAGGCCGCGGGCTGTGCCAGCCACTCCGGCAGCGAGTCGAAGTCGTCCTGCCCCAGTGCCAGCAGCATCGCGTCCGCCGGAGTCGGCTCGAACGGCTGTCGCAGCAGCGGCATCCCCGCCTCCTCCGGAGTCCGGTTCGCCTTACGGTGATTGTCCTGCGCACACGAGGCCACCGTGTTCAGCCACGTGTCCTGACCCCCCTGCGACCGCGGCACCACGTGGTCCACGGTCGTCGCCCGCCTCCCGCAGTACGCGCACCGGTTGCGGTCCCTGATCAGCACACCCCGCCTCGACCACGGCGCTCGTCTTCGGAACGGCACCCGTACGTACTGGCAGAGCCTGATCACACGGGGCGCGGGTATGTCGACCGCGGCTCCCCGCATCCGCAGTTCGGGGTGGGCCTGCTCGACGACGGCCTTGTCCTGAAGCACCAGAACGACGGCTCGATTCAACGTCACCGTCGACAGCGGCTCGAAGCTCGCGTTCAGTACCAGCGTGTCCCGCATACCAGCCCACCTCCCGTGTGCACCGGCCCACCCCCTGGCGGGCTGGGATCAACTCTGGCCGGGCACGCCGAGATGGACAACGCAATATCTGCTGCTCCCGCGAGGGGTGACCCCCGCGACCCCCGGCAACAAAAATGCCCGCTCCTGATCAATTCCAAGACCAGGAGCGGGCAAACGTTCCGTGAACGCCGGGATCGCAGGAGGGTTCCTCAGCCCTCGGCGGGCACCTCGTACTCGCCGATCAGCTGGGCCCGCCCGATCGTGTGGAACCTCAGGTTGAAGCCGACGACCGCAGGCGACGCGTCCGCATCAGGACCGAGCTTCTCCTCATCCACGGCGTACACCGTGAACACATACCGGTGCGGCCCGTCCCCGGGCGGCGGTGCGGCCCCGCCGAACTCCTTGCCGCCGTAGTCGTTACGAGCGTGGACCGCGCCCTCCGGCAGACCCTCGAACGTGCCGCTGCCCGCACCGGCCGGCAGCTCCGTCACCGACGCCGGGATGTCGAACAGCACCCAGTGCCAGAACCCACTGCCCGTCGGAGCGTCGGGGTCGTAGCAGGTCACGGCGAAGCTCTTGGTCTCGGGCGGGAAGCCCTCCCACCGCAGCTGCGGCGAAGTGTTGCCCGCCGCCTGGACCTGAGCGTCCTTGAGCGTCGCACCCTCCTCGACGTCCGCGCTCGTCACCGTGAACGACGCAACGGGCGGATGGAAGTCGTGGGGGAGCGGCCGCCGCTTGAGCTCGGTCACCTCGGTACCTCCTGATCGTTTCTTGCAGTCGCCCCCGAGCCTAGAACCAGTTGCGCTTGCTGCCGACCTCGGACAGCCACTGGTTGAGATAGGCGGTCCAGTCGGTCCCCTGGTAGTCGTTCAGACCCACCTGGAACGAACGGAAGGTGTCACTGCCCTCGCTGAACAGCCCCGGCTTCTTGTCCATCTCCAGCACCACGTCCATCGTGTGCTGGTCGGCCACGAAGCTCAGCTCGACTTGGTTCAGCCCCCGGTACTGCTGCGGCGGGTAGAACTCGATCTCCTGGTAGAACGGCAGCTTCTGCCGCGTACCCCGGATGACACCGCGCTCCATGTCCGCGTTCTTGAACCGGAAGCCCAGCTGGATGAACGCGTCGAGGATCGCCTTCTGCGCCGGCAGCGGGTGCACGTTGACCGGGTCCAGATCACCGGAGTCCACCGCGCGCGCGATCTCCAGCTCGGTCGACACCCCGATGTTCATGCCACGGAGCGCCTGCCCGTCGATCATCGTGATCGGCGTCTCCCACGGGATCTCGAGACCGAACTGCACCGCGTGCACGGCATTCGCCTGAAGCTCGAACGCCCCGCCCAGCCGCGACTTCGTGAACTCGATGTCCTGCTTGTACTCCTGGTCGCCGCTCTCCACCTCGACCTTGGCCTGCAGCCCGACCGAGAGCCCCTCGATCTGCTGGTTCACCGACCCGCCCTGGATCCGCACCTCACCCTGGACGACACCGCCCGGGACGACGTTGACCTCGTGCAGCACCGTCTCGACCGAAGCCCCGCCGGCCCCCAGGCTCGCGAGCAGCTTCTTGAACGCCATGTCTCTCCCTCTCGCCCACTACGGGTGGATCCTTGATCCCTACATACGCGATCCGGCCGTGGCCGGTTCCACGCCCCACCACCCTGGCAAGGCCGGTGCCCGACGGCCACCCCGCGACACCACGCGTCTCCAGTACCCTCGGACGGCATGATCGCGACCCCCGACCGTACGCCCCTGTCCAGGGAGTTCTTCGACCGGCCCGTCCTCGATGTCGCCCCCGACCTCCTGGGCCGCATCCTGGTCCGCACCACCCCGGACGGTCCGATCGCCCTCCGCCTCACCGAGGTCGAGGCCTACGACGGTGCTGACGACCCCGGCTCCCACGCCTATCGCGGCCGCACGGCCCGCAACGACGTGATGTTCGGTCCGCCCGGTCACGTGTACGTCTACTTCACCTACGGCATGTGGTTCTGCATGAACCTGGTCTGCGGCCCCGAGGGCAAGGCGAGCGCGGTCCTCCTCCGCGCCGGCGAGATCATCGAGGGCGCCGAACTGGCCCGCACCCGTCGACTCTCGGCCCGCAACGACAAGGAACTGGCCAAAGGCCCGGCCCGCCTGGCCACGGCCCTCAACGTGGACCGCTCCCTCGACGGCACGGACGCGTGCACCGCCGGGGACACCCCGCTCCGCATCCTGACGGGCACTCCCGTCCCCGCCGAACAGGTACTCAACGGCCCCCGCACCGGCGTGGGCGGCGACGGAGCCGTGCACCCCTGGCGCTACTGGGTCGCCAACGACCCGACGGTGAGCCCCTATCGAGCCCATGTACCGAGGCGCCGCCGAAGTTGACGCGTCCTGCCGGGGTGCGTAATGTAGTCCGAGCCGCTGAACCGGGTACGGCAATCGCCTGCAGCCGGAAGCGGCCAAACCACTACCAAACGACTCCCCTCAGCAGGGGCGAATTCGGCGTGTCCGCATGCCTGAATTCGGCACCGATGGACTCGATTATGAGTTGGACGGGGAATCGGCTAACGTAGTGAATGTCGAAAGGCCGACAGGCGAAAGCCCGAGCCGGACGGCACATCCCGCCGACAGGGAATCGGATCGAAAAGGGTCTGATAGAGTCGGAAACGCAAGACCGAAGGGAAGCGCCCGGAGGAAAGCCCGAGAGGGTGAGTACAAAGGAAGCGACCGTTCCTTGAGAACTCAACAGCGTGCCAAAAGTC
>NZ_WWIC01000043.1:0-18065 GCF_009872555.1 Streptomyces sp. SID5643 | reverse complement strand
AGCCCCGTGGACCGGGGCAAGCCGGGTTCCAAGATGCACATCCTGTCGGACGCGAACGGACTGCCCCTTCTCGTCGGCGTCTCGGCTGGCAACGTCCACGACAGCGAAGGGCTGAAGCCCATGATCGAGGGTCACCAAACGAGACACGACCCTCATCGCGGCCGGTACTTCAAGCCCCAGCGCCTCCACGCAGACAAAGCCTACGACCGCGCCGACCTGCGCAGATGGCTCCGATGGAAGCGAATCGGAGTACGCATCGCCCGCAAAGGCGTCGAATCCAGCGAACGATTAGGGCGCCGCCGCTGGGTCATCGAGCGGACGATGTCCTGGCTCTCCGGCTACCGACGCCTGAGCCCTCGCTACGAACGCGATCCCCGCAACTACCTGGCCTTCCTCGGACTCGCAGCCGCTCTCTGCTGCTACAAGCGACTCGTCCGCCTCACCACGTAGGACACGGTCTAAGAAGGGCCGCCACGTCCTGCCCGACGGCGCGCGGGGGATGATCATTGGAGATGAGAACGGCATCGCCGAGGCACTCGCCGCCGCCTACGAGGGCTGCGAGCCGTGCAAGGCCAACCTGGAAAGACGGGTCACGTTCGACGACGGCACCTTGACCGTGTTGATAACCGCAGTTTGGCTGTGCTCTTACGCCCAGGTACGCGCTTCTCAGGGCCTTCCGCCGGCTGACGCCGCCGACGAGCTTTTCCCCCCGGTCGTACTAAAGGAACTGGATACCAAGACTCGCCGTCTCCTCCGTAGGTTGGTACTGGAACCAGTCGAAGCCCCGGGCGGACGACCCGCTGCCCAGCCTGAACCTCATGAGCTAGCTGACCTGGTCATCAATGTCGCCAGCGACGAGGAGCGCGCCGCGCTGTGGCGAGACGCCCTCGACGGTGCAGTCTCCATCGTGATGATGGAAGCCTCCCAGCTCTGACTCCGGCAGGCTGGGCACGCGGAAAGGTCTGTGAGCGTGGCTTGACATGGGTCATCAAGCCGCGTTCGCAGACCTCTGCCGCTGTGTGACCCGTGGGTGGTGCCGACGGTTGTGCCCGGGTTGCCGGTCAGGGACACAGGTGAGTCAGGAGTTCTGCACTGGCGGGGTATTCCTGCTCCTGGGGGAGCAGTCGGGCAGCTGAGTCCAGTTCGCCGTCCCTGACGAGTGCGTGGATCTCGGTGGCGAGCGGGGTCACGTCCTTGATGGACATGATCCACTCGTCCGCGTAACGCGCGGATGCCTGACCCGAGAGCCCCAGTTGCAGCGAGCGGTGCGGCAGGGGAC
Organism: Streptomyces sp. SID5643; assembly: GCF_009872555.1. Lineage (NCBI taxonomy): Bacteria > Bacillati > Actinomycetota > Actinomycetes > Kitasatosporales > Streptomycetaceae > Streptomyces > Streptomyces sp. SID5643. The sequence goes on along the minus strand of NZ_WWIC01000043.1, from coordinate 16,786 downwards.
GCAGGTGCAGATCGCGTTCGGGATCCCACTGGACGCGGGCCGGTGCGTTCTTTAGATCCCGCTGCCAGGTGCCGCGATCGGGGTGCAGTCCGCGGACGTAACTCGACAGGCAGGCATGGCGCAGCGCCCAGTCGAAGCCGTCGCGAGTGATCTCGATGGCGAGAACGGTCTCCTGACTGTCCTTCATGCCCCAGCCTGAGCGGTACATCATCCACATGAAACTGGGCTTGATCCACGTCATGCGGTCAGGCTTCCACGCGGCCGGAAAGCGGCCGTCTCGGACGGCAGGCAGTCCGATCTCCGGGGAGTACGCCTGGTAGACGGTGATCGTGGAGGCCGTGTGGAGCGCACGGATTCTGCGGAGCGGTTCTTCCATGGCGCACAGCGTGGACTCGGCCGGCTCAGGTGACCACCGATTTTTTTTGTCCTGGGTGGCAGTGCCCAGACGATCGGCGTCCGCAGTGTCGATTGCATGGGGTGGAACCGTCTCGGAGCTGTGAACACCACTCAACAACGTCGAGCAGCGTTCCCAGACCGCTGAACGTCGGCCGGAGGCGGGAGTCACTGCGGTTCTCAGAGGCCGGCCGGGTGGCTCGAGAGCCAGTCTGTGTGTCGGTCACGCACACGGTCACGCTCTGCGGGGGTGGCAAGGATGACGTCTGCGCCACCGTCGTAGGGATGGTGGATATGGCGCAGTTCCGTGTCTGCGATGAAGACTTCGACGAGCGCTTCGTCCGCGACTGCTCGCAACAGCCCGTCGATACAGCCGCGACTCCACCGGCGCCGGTCGGCGTACAGACGCGTGTGGGTGTGGAACTCCGGGTCGGGGTCATCCTGGTCCGACTCGGTCCACCAGCGGACGCTGTCCGGGTGCAGTGTCGGTCGTGGCGTCGAGTAGCCCGGGGGCCCGGTCGGTGTGTCCGACCAGTCCATCGTCACCACGAACACATCAGTGTCCGCGAACAATTCGTCGAGGATCGTGTTGTACCGGTCCAGCACGATCGCGTACTCGTCCCCGGACTCCGGGTAGCGCTTCGAGCCGGGGAGGCTGTGGAAGCGAACCCAGCGATCCGCGTACCTGGTGCGAAACGTGTGAGCGACGGGAGGGGCCGACGGATGCCGTTCCCTCCACAGAGCCGCCAGGAGATGAGGGTCGATGACGAAACTCCCCCGTAGCCAAAGCCACAGCAATAAGACAGGAGACGCGGTCCTGTCGCGGCTGTCGATGTTCCGGTCAAGATAATGCTGGTGGTAGCCCGCCCGCCATGCAGAAGGGGGCAGGCGTCCCCCCTTTCGATCACGGCGGGTGGGGTCTGTGAACGAGGCTTGACCTGCGTCATCAAGCCGCTTTGGCGTGGGCGTCGCCGGCAGTGAAGGCCGAGGAGCGGCGGGTGCGCGGGTGGGGCCTGCCGTGATCACGGCACGCGGATCTCGCCCAGAGATCACGGAACCTTCGAGGAACTGGGACTGCCCCAAGAACAATGGACGCTGTGAGACTTGGCCACCCGCGCTCGGGGCGAAAGCGTGCCAGCTTTCTTCAGATCCCCCGCTGCCATGCTGTCTCGGTAAGCGAACATCTGTCAGGCGGCCTTGGTCACCCAGACCGGTTTCGAGATCTGCACGATATCGGGAGGAAGGTTGCCGACGATCGCCCCGTCATCGGTCTTGCTGTCCATCAACTCTTTGTAGGCCGCCTCCTCCATCACACAGACCGCGACCTGCATTTTGGTGCCACCAGGCCAGGCATTCAGCTCCACCAGTTCGGTGTACTGTCCAGCCTGGTCCATCTCACTCTTGGTGTAGAAGTTCGGGTGACCGTCACTGTCGTCCTTGATCTCCGTCCTTCCGATCCACAGGACGTGTTGGTCGGCCAAGCGCCTGCACTTCATCTGGGCCGTCACCGTCCCGGCGCTCTCCACTTTCTGATTGCCCGGGCGCAGCGAAACATCGTAGCCGGTGCTCTTTCCGCAAACCGGGAGTTCATCGCTGTTCGGCCATGCAAGAACGAGGGCAACGACCGCGACCACAGCAGCCACACATGCGGCGACAACCTCCGCGACTCTGAGCCACTTCCGTTCTCCGCCTACCCCCGGTCCACCACCTGTCGAACCAGACATGGCACCCCCCTTACGTCGCCAAAGTCTGATTTATGGACTGCTAGGAAAGTTCGTCCCCCGAGTTCAGGAGTGCTGATCTGGCAAATGGGAGCCAAGAGGTCTGTGAACCCGACTTGACATGGATCAAGCCCTCGTTCCTGTGGATGATGTACCGCTGCGGCTGGGGCACCAAGGAGGGCCAGGAGACGGTCCTGGCGATCGAGGTCGACCGCGAGGGCTTCCGCTGGGCGTTGCGCAACGCCTGCCTGTCCCATCACGTCCCCGCCCTGCACGGCGACCAGGCCTCCTGGAAGCGGCAGTTGAGGCAGGCGCCGGCGCGGGTGCAGTGGGATCCGGAACGGGACCTGCACCTCAACCCGCTGCCGTACCGGTCGCTTCAGCTGGGGCTCGCGGGGGAGGCCGCCGCGCGGTACGCGGACGAGTGGATCGTGGGGATCGAGGACGTCACGCCGCTCGCCAGGCAGATCCACGGGCTGGTGCGGACGGGACAACTGGACGAGGCCGCTGGGCTGTTGCCCGAGGAGCGGCCCCTCGGACTCGACGACGAGGTGCCGGCGCGGCTGCGTGCCTAGAGGGAACGAAGGGAACGGGGCCGCTCAGGCCGCCGTGACGACGACGCCGCGGATCGCGGCCGCCCACTCGACGACGAGGAGCTCGTACTCCGCGCGCTCCTCGGCCGACAGGGTGCCGCCCGTGCGCTGCCACAGCGCACGGATCTCGTCGTTGACCTCGGCGGCGGGCCGCACGGAACCAGGGGTCACGAAATCGGGGGACATGCGGACAAGCCTAGGGGCAGCCACTGACAGCCCGCTACCGGACGGCTACCGGATCCCTATGCGGTTGGTCACGAGACCCCGGTCACACGGGCCCGGGGTCAGCCCGCCGACTCGGCCGCGTGAGGGCTCAGCACACCCATGCTGACCAGCACGATGATGACGATGCCGAGGGCGATGCGGTAGTAGACGAAGGGCATGAAGCTCTTGGTCGAGATGAATTTCATGAACCACGCGATCACGGCGTACCCGACCCCGAAGGCGATCACCGTCGCGAAGATCGTCGGGCCCCACGAGACATGGCCGCCCTCGGTGGCGTCCTTCAGCTCGAACACGCCGGAGGCGAGCACCGCGGGGATGGCGAGGAGGAAGGAGTAGCGGGCCGCGGCCTCGCGCTTGTAGCCCATGAACAGGCCGCCGCTGATGGTGGCGCCGGAGCGCGAGACGCCCGGGACGAGCGCCATGGCCTGGCAGACGCCGTAGATCAGGCCGTCCCGGACGCCCAGGTCCTCAAGGGCCTTGCGCTGCTTGGGCGCGCGGTGCTTGCCGCCGCTCTCGTCGCGGGCCGCGAGGCGGTCGGCGATGCCCAGGACGATGCCCATGCCGATCAGCATCGTGGCGGTGATCCGCAGATCGCGGAACGGCCCCTCGATCTGGTCCTTCAGCGTCACGCCCAGCACACCGATCGGGATCGAGCCGACGATGACCAGCCAGCCCATCCGGGCATCGGGGTCACTGCGCAGCGTCTTGTCGGTGAGCGAGCGCGTCCACGCCGAGATGATCCGTCCGATGTCCTTGCGGAAGTAGATCAGCACGGCCGCCTCGGTGCCGATCTGCGTGATCGCCGTGAAGGCCGCGCCCGGGTCCTTCCAGCCCGAGAAGGCCGCCGTGAGCCGCAGGTGGGCGCTGGAGGAGACGGGGAGGAACTCGGTCAGCCCCTGGACGAGTCCGAGGATGAGTGATTCGAACCAAGACATGAGGTAACGGAGTCCAAGTGCCGATCGTGGGACGGACGACGGGCGCACCGGGCCGTCGCCGCGGGGAACGGGTGATCAGGTGTGCCGAGGGGGAAGCGTAGCGTCCCTGGAAGGCCGCCAGGACACAGGGGTTTGGATGCCGCTCCCGACCAGCGGCGATCAGGCCACGCTGGGACCGGTCACCGTCCATCCAGGTGTCTGGGGGCGGGCCGTGAGGTCCTCGTGGCGCACCTCGTCGCCGCACGCCCGGCAGGTGACGGCCGGGGCGAGGGCCTGGCCGCAGGAGTGCTCCAGGAGCATCGGACGGTCGCCGTCGGGCCGCAGATGGCGGTCGCCCCAGGCCATGAGGGTCACCAGCACCGGCTCCAGTTCCAGTCCCGCCCGGGTCGGCCGGTACTCGAAGCGCTGCGGACGCTCGCTGTAGAGGTGCTTGGCCAGGATCCCGGCGTCGACCAGCCGGCGCAGCCGGGTGGCCAGGATGTCGCGCGGGGCGCCGGTGTTGCGGACCAGCTGGTCGAACCGGCCGTTGCCCAGGCACACCTCCCGTAGCACCAGCAGGGAGTACTTCTCGCCGACGAGCGCGAGGGTGTCGGCGATGGAGCAGGGGCGCGGATCTTTACGGGCGGCCATGAGGCCCAGTCTAGGAGAGGGTTGGAATTTCCAACCCTGCGGGCTACGGTGAGTTCGGATTTCCTACTCACCGGTAGTCGTGGAGGCCCGCACATGCGTGACGCAGTCATCGTCGAAGCCGTACGCACCCCCATCGGCAAGGGCAAGCCGAACGGCGCCCTGGCACACGTGCACCCCGTGGAGCTCCTCGCCCACACCCTGCGCACCCTCGTCGAACGGTCCGGTATCGACCCGGCGCTGATCGACGACGTCATCGGCGGCACCGTCGACCAGGTCGGCGAACAGGCCATGAACACCACCCGTTACGCCGTGCTGTCGGCGGGATTCCCGGAGTCGGTGCCCGCGACCACCGTGGACCGCCAGTGCGGCTCCTCCCAGCAGGCCGTGCACTTCGCGGCGCAGGGCGTCCTGTCGGGTGCGTACGACCTGGTCGTGGCCTGCGGGGTCGAGTCGATGAGCCGGGTGCCGATGTGGTCGAACGTGCCCGCGGGCGCGGATCCCTTCGGGCCCGGGGTCGCCGAGCGCTACCCCGAGGGGCTGGTCCCGCAGGGCATCAGCGCCGAGCTGATCGCCGCGAAGTGGTCGATCGGCCGCGAGCAGATGGACGCCTTCGCCGTCTCCTCGCACCGCAAGGCCGCCACGGCCTGGGAGAGCGGGCTCTTCGACGCCGAGGTCGCGCCGCTGGAGGGGCTCGCGCGCGACGAGTGCGTCCGGCCGGGCAGCACCACCGAGATCCTCGCCGGGCTGAAGCCGGCGTACCAGGACCCGGTCTTCGCCGAGCGCTTCCCGCAGATCGAGTGGAACGTCACGGCGGGCAATGCCAGCCCCGTCAACGACGGGGCCTCGGCGGTGCTCATCACGTCGAGCGAGACGGCGGCCCGGCTCGGGCTGCGCCCCCTCGCCCGGCTGCACAGCTTCGCCGTCACCGGTTCCGACCCGCTGCTGATGCTCACGGGCGTGATCCCGGCGACCGAGAAGGTCCTGCGCAAGGCGTCGCTGACCCTCGACGACATCGACCTGTTCGAGGTCAACGAGGCGTTCTCCAGTGTCGTCCTGGCCTGGCGGCAGGAGACCGGTGCCGACCTTGCCCGGGTCAACGTGCACGGCGGGGCCATCGCCCTCGGGCATCCGCTCGGCGCGAGCGGAACCCGCCTGACGACGACGCTCGTGCACGCGATGCGGGAACGGAACGCCCGCTACGCGCTCCAGACCATGTGCGAGGCGGGCGGACTCGCCAACGCCATGGTGCTGGAACGGGTGTAGCCCGGTAGGTGTGACGGAGCGTCAGAGGCCGTGCAGCTGGTGCCGCTTGCGCCACGCCATCACCACGCCCGCCAGCGCGGGCAGGGCGATACAGGCCAGGGCGATCAGGAAAGCGGGCGAGGTCGGGGTGGAGGCACGGGCGCCCGCGACGGCGTAGGCGGCGGTGTTCGGGATCGAGCCGAGGCCCGTGGCCAGCAGGAACGGCAGCAGGCCCATGCGGGAGACGGAGGCGCAGTAGTTCGCCGCCCAGAACGGCACGCCGGGGAACAGCCGCACCGCGAGCATCGAACGGAAGCCGTGCCGGCTGAGCTGGCCGTCCGCGGCCTTCAGCCAGCGCCCCCGCAGCAGCGGGCGCAGGGCGTCCTGGCCCAGCGCCCGGCCCAGGCAGAAGGCGATCCCGGCGCCGAGCACCGTGCCCGCCAGGGCCACGCCGAGGCCGAGCTGCGACCCGAACAGGGCGCCCGCCGCCAGGTTCAGCAGCGGCCTCGGCACGAACGCCACGGTGCACACGCCGTACGCCACCGCGAACACCGCCGCCGCCGCGGCACCGCCGAGTTGCGGCGGCCAGCCCTCCGTCAGCAGCCGCTGCGGCTCGAACAGCAGCACGCCGGACGCGCCCGCGGCGAGCAGCACGACGAGCAGGGACAGCCGCGACCACGGGGACAGCAGAACTCTCGTGCAGCGGGCGGCGAAACGGGTCGGTTCGGCGGGCGAGGCGTTCGTTGCCGGGGGAACGGCGACGGCGAGCTCCGCGGCGGTGGCCCGGGGAGAGGCCGTGGCGGTGCCCCCAGAGCGGGTGGTGGCATCGAGCATCCGGTGACACTAACCGACAAATGTGTGTGATCGCCGTATGGTTCGTCTCACGAGCGTCACAGGCCGGCGTGCGCAGCCGGGGCGCGGACCCGTGCGCAGCGCTGTGCGCAGGCAACCTAAAACCATTCGACGTGCGGTAAGGCGTCGGCAATGATCGACGACATGTTCCGGCACGCCTTCGCCCTCGCAGCATCCGTGGTCACGGATGCCCCGAAGGCTGCCGTCGCCGATCTCACAGCCGTCATGGACGGCGCCCGAAGCTGACCCTCTCCGGTTCGTCCGGCGGACCCCGCAAGGGGAGGGTCGGGCAGGTCCTCGGGGTCCCACTTCTTCTTCGCCATCACACGCTTCGAGGTGCAGCCATGTCCAAAACGGCCTACATCCGTACGAAACCACATCTCAACATCGGCACGATGGGGCATGTCGACCACGGCAAGACCACGTTGACGGCCGCCATCACCAAGGTCCTCGCCGACCGCGGCAGCGGCGCGTTCGTGCCGTTCGACCGGATCGACCGGGCGCCCGAGGAGGCGGCGCGCGGCATCACCATCAACATCGCGCACGTCGAGTACGAGACCGACACCCGGCACTACGCGCACGTCGACATGCCGGGCCACGCCGACTACGTCAAGAACATGGTCACCGGCGCCGCCCAGCTCGACGGGGCGATCCTCGTCGTCTCCGCGCTCGACGGGATCATGCCGCAGACCGCCGAACACGTGCTGCTCGCCCGGCAGGTGGGCGTCGACCACATCGTGGTCGCCCTCAACAAGGCCGACGCGGGGGACGAGGAACTGACCGACCTGGTCGAGCTGGAGGTCCGCGACCTGCTCACCGCGCACGGCTACGGCGGCGACTCCGTACCCGTCGTACGCGTCTCCGGCCTGAAGGCTCTGGAGGGGGACCCGCGCTGGACGGCGTCGATCGAGGCGCTGCTCGACGCGGTGGACACGTACGTGCCGATGCCGGAGCGGTATCTGGACGCTCCGTTCCTGCTGCCGGTGGAGAACGTGCTGACCATCACCGGGCGGGGAACCGTGGTCACCGGGGCGGTCGAGCGGGGTGTGGTGCGGGTCGGTGACCGGGTCGAGGTGCTCGGGGCCTGCGTCGAGACGGTGGTCACGGGTCTGGAGACCTTCGGCAAGCCGATGGACGAGGCGCAGGCCGGGGACAACGTGGCCATGCTGCTGCGGGGTGTTCCGCGGGACGCCGTCCGGCGGGGACACGTCGTCGCGGCGCCGGGGAGTGTCGTGCCGAGCCGCCGGTTCACCGCGCAGGTGTACGTGCTGTCCGCGCGGGAGGGCGGGCGTACGACGGCTGTCTCCAGCGGGTACCGGCCGCAGTTCTACATCCGTACCGCGGATGTGGTCGGGGACGTCGACCTGGGGGAGACGGCGGTGGCCCGGCCCGGTGACACGGTGGTGATGACCGTGGAGCTGGGGCGGGACGTGCCGTTGGAGGCGGGGCTCGGGTTCGCCATCCGCGAGGGCGGCAGGACCGTGGGGGCGGGCACCGTGACCGTGGTGGGTTGAGGCGGTGGGGGACTGCGGGGCCGTTGTGGCTGGTCGCGCAGTCCCTCACGCCCCTCGGGGGCGTTGCCGCGCAGGCACAATGAGGGGGTGAATGAGCCTGTACCAGTCGCCCGGTCCGTCGATCACGGGTTTGCCAAGCTGATGCCCGACGTGGACCGGGAACGGGCCTGGCTGCTGACCGTGGACGGGGCGCCGCAGTCCTACGTCGATCTCGACGAGCCCGCGCACCTGGAGTTCGAGTACACGCGGCGGCTCGGTCATGTGCTGGATGTCGTGGCCGAGCCGGGGCGGGCGCTGGACGTGGCGCATCTCGGGGGAGGGGCGCTCACCCTGCCCCGGTACGTGGCCGTGACCCGGCCGGGCTCGCGGCAGGACGTCGTCGAGGCCGACCGGGGGCTGCTGGAGCTGGTGTCCGGGCATCTGCCGCTGCCGCAAGGCGCGGACGTCGCCCTGCACGCGGCGGACGCCCGGGTCTGGCTGGAGCACGCTCCGGCGGCCTCGGCGGACGTCCTCCTCGCGGACGTCTTCAGCGGATCCCGGGTGCCGGCGCACCTCACCTCCGTCGCCTACGTCCGTGAGGTCGCGCGGGTACTGCGGGGACACGGGGTCTATCTCGCCAACCTCCCCGACTCCGCGCCCTTCGCCTTCCTGCGGTCGCAACTCGCCACCCTGGCCACCGCCTTCGAGGAGCTGGTGCTGATCGCCGAGCCGGGGGTGCTGCGGGGACGGCGGTTCGGGAACGCCGTGCTCGTCGCCGGTCGTCAGCCGGTCGACGTCGCGGCCCTGGCCCGGCTCACCGCCGCCGACGCCTTCCCGGCCCGGGTCGAACACGGCGCCGGGCTGCGCGAGTTCATCGGCGACGCGCGGCCGGTGGAGGACGCGGATGCCGTGCCGTCACCCGTGCCCCCGGACGGGGCGTTCGGCATCGGCTGAGCCAGGCTCGACCTCTCGGTCTGAAGGGCCGACCGTCACGCGATGCTTCGACGAACCGGGCCCGCCCCCTCTCGCAGGGGGCGGGCCCGTTCCGTTGCCCGGGTCAGCCGCCGGTCGGCTCGCCGTGCAGCCGGACCGTGCTGAGAATCTTCAGGACGGTCTTCTCGGGCACCTCGCCCTTGACTCCCTTGGCGCCGAAGAAGCTCCACGCCACGAAGTCGCCGGCGGAGTTCTTGAAGCCGAACGTGACCGCCTTGCCGTCGCTCGCGCACTTGCCCTTGTCGGGCGTGTTCTCCGAGTGCGCCCAGGCGACGCTGCCCTTCACGCCCGAGGCGGTGGTGTACGGCTTTGCCTTGTCGTCGGCCTTGACGCTCTTCTTGTCCGGCTGCGTGTAGCCGCCGTACACCCACCAGGCCACCTGGTTGACCGCGACCTCGTCGGTGTTCTTGGCGCCGTCGGCACCCTTGGTGCCCGCCCCGGCCAGCGACTCGGTCTCCGTCCGGCCGTCCTTGTTGTCGTCGCTCGTGCACCACTTGGACTTGTAGAACGCGGGTGCCGACATGAGGATCAGCGGCTTGCCGTCGTCGGACTTCTCGTCCTCGAAGAAGACGGACGAGGTCGGGGAGGCCACCTCCCAGTCCGCCGGGACGTCGAAGGCGGTGCCCCACTTGGGGTTGATGACGACCTTCCAGCCCTTGACCGTGGGCTGCGCCGCCTCGCCGCCGCGGGGGTTGTCGCCGGTGGCACCGGCGCTCGGCTCCTCGGACGGCGTGCTCGACGCGGCCTTGTCCTTCTTGCCGCTCTTGCCGCCGTCCGCGGTGTCGTCCTTGTCACCGCCCAGCACCAGGAAACCGGTGACACCGGCCGCGACGACCACCGCCGTGGCGGCGATGATCGCGACCAGCTTCGTCCGGTTGCCGCCACCGCCCTGCGGGGGCTGCGGCGCGCCGGCCGGCGCGGGGGTGCCCCACTGCGGCTGCTGCCCATAGGGGTTGGGCTGCTGCTGGTACCCCGGCTGCTGGTACGGATTCGGCTGCTGGTACCCCGGCTGCTGGTACGGGTTGTTCGCTTGCGGGTTCTGCTCGCCCCCGGGCGGCTGCTGTCCTGGCCACATGAGCAGTCACCCTAGCCGCGCCCCGGACACGATTCGGTCACTGCCCGTGGACGGAGACGTAGCAACCCGGGGTGCGTGCGGTGCGGATGTCGTGCGGACCGGTGCGGCGGTCGTCACACGGCCTGGTCAGCCGTCTCTACTCGTGAGTAACATGCGGCCATGAGCGCAGACCAGATGTCCATCGGCGAGATGCTCGCCGCCACGGTGCCCATGGCCCGGACCCTGAACCTCGAGTTCCTCGAGACCTCACCGGAGCGGGCGGTGCTGTCGCTGCCGGACCAGGCCGAGTTCCACAACCACGTGGGCGGCCCGCACGCCGGTGCGATGTTCACGCTCGGTGAGTCCGCGAGCGGGGCGATCGTGCTGGCCGCGTTCGGGGAACAGCTCTCGCGCGCCGTGCCGCTCGCCGTCAGCGCCGAGATCTCCTACAAGAAGCTGGCGATGGGTGCCGTCACCGCCACGGCCACCCTCGGCCGCCCGGCCGCCGAGGTCGTCGCCCAGCTGGACGCCGGTGAGCGCCCCGAGTTCCCGGTGGCCATCGCCCTTCAGCGGGCCGACGGTGCCGTCACCGGCGAGATGACGGTCGTGTGGACCCTGCGGCCCAACAGCTGACCGTGCTGCCGCGTGTGCGGGAACCCCGGCCGGGTGCCGGGGTTCTCGCGTATCCGGCCGCCGTATCCCGGTGCCAGGGGCGCGCGCCGTCCGGCTCCCCGGGGAACCCGCACCGCGCCCCCCGAGGCCGGCCCCTGCCGCGCGTCGCGTCCCGCGGGGCCGGCTTCTCGACCGGGCCCGTGACGCGGACGACGCCCTCCTCGCCGGTCGGCTCGACGGCGGCGCAGTCGTAGCGGTGGATCTGCCCGGGAGGGACCTCCGTCAGGGCGACCGCGCTGCCGAGCAGGCGATCGCGGACGTCGAGCATCCGGCTCACCTGGGTCCCACAGGGGCGGTCAGCTCGTCGCCGAGGAGGACCGCGAACGGCCGGCACCGCCGACCCGGCGGCGGGCGCCCGGAACGGCGTGCCCCGGGCCGAGCGGGTTCGCCCTGCCGGAGGTGGCGGATGCTCGCCGGCCACCCGGCTCGCGCGCCACGTCGAGCGGCAGGTGTCGCCCTCGGCTGCGAGGGCCTGCTCCAGCTCGGAGACGTCAGCGCGCGCTGTGGAGTTGGAGGTTTCGTGTGCCAATCGCCCTTGCGTGCACACAACTTGCGACTCCGGACGGCTCTGCTTTCGAAAGCCGGTGCGGATACCGCCGGTAACGTATCTGGAATTCCCGCGTTTTGAACTCGGGTCATCCGAACTCCTTGTTACCAGTGAGTCGTATGTGCGAAAGTGAGCCACCTCACAGCCTGGTCCGCAGCTGACACGGCACAGGTATGCACCAATCACGCACCTGCTTTCCGACGAACGCGCAATTCGCCTGCCGTTCTGCGGCTGGAAGGAAATGGTTCCGTGCAATCCCCCCACCCCCCACGCCCGCCGTACCCGCCACGACCCGGATCGGGGTCCGCGGAGTCCGACCGCAATCTTCTGGCCCGGGTCGGTGAACCCGCCGAAGCGCCGCGCGCCGTCGCGCTGTTGCTGGCGCGGCACTGGCGTCCGGTCTACGAATACGCGGTGATCTGCCTGGCGTCCTCGGAGGACTCCGCGGCGATGGCGGCAGCCGCCGCCTTCCGCGAGGAACTGGCCCGCCCGGGCGGCGGCGCCCTGCGTCCGCGGCTGCTCAGGACGGTCCGGGAGACGGTCGGGAAGTGGGCCGCAGACGACGGTATTTCCGGAGTGCTGCCGGAACTCCGCAAAACCGTCGGCGCCCGCGGCCTGCGCGCCGCCCGCTCCAGCACACCCGAAAGGCGACGCCTCGCGGAGCGCGCTTTCCGGGGCCTTCCGGGTGCGTCCCAATGCCTGCTGTGGCACACGGAGGTCGAGGCCGAGCCCATATCCGTACCGGCCGGTCTGCTGGGAGTGGACGCCGCCACCGCTTCGGCCGCCCTGCTGCAGGCCCGCGAGCAATTCCGGTCGGGATGCGTACGGGCGCACCGGGAACTCGCACCATCGCAGGAATGCCGTTACTACAACCGCCTGCTGGACGTTCCCATGCGCCGCGGCGGGGCCCTGCTGCCGGATGTGCAGCGCCATCTCCTGGCTTGCCGCTACTGCCGTCACGCCGCCGAACAACTCAGCCATTTCGAGGGCGGTCTGGAAGATCTGCTCGTGGAGACGGTGCTCGGCTGGGGCGCCCGCCGCTACCTCGCGTCACGGCAGGGACGTGACGAGGGCCGGAGCGCCCCGCCCGCCGGCGGACGGCACCGTTTCCGGCCCCGGGCCGACGCGGCGACCGGCCGGTCCCGGTCGCCGAGAAGGCACGCGAGGGCGCTGGCCGCCGCGATCGGGGTGACCTCCCTCGTGCTGCTGGCGACCCTGCTCACCGCCCGGGGCTGGACGGAGGAGAGCGGCACCGCCGGCCCACGGGCCACCTGGGGGGCGGTCAGTGGCCACTCCGTCGCCCCGGACGGCGCGGGATCGGCCCCCGCGGAGCCGGACACCACGGCGGCCTCGTCCGAACGGTCCTCGTCCGCCGGCGCCCCGCCGGCCGCCTCCGCCGGCAGCTCCGCGGAAGTGGCCCGGGGGCGCCTGCGCAACCTCGACGGCGGCCTGTGCCTCGACGTCCGGGGCGGCCGGGCCCGGGCCGACGCCCGCATCGTGCTGACCGCCTGCTCCACCGGCGGATCCCAGCAGTGGTCGTACCAGGAGGACGGCGTCCTGCGCAGCGGCGCCGACCCCACCCTGTGCCTCGGATCCGACCTCGCCGAAGGCTCGGTCGTCCTGGCCGGCTGCCTGGTGCACGCCGGGGTCGTCCGCTACGACCTGACCGTGCGCGGCGAACTGCTGCCGCGCGGCGGCAGGGGACTGGCCGTCGCCCCCGGCCGGGGCCGGGACGTGATCGTCGCCCGCCGCGACGGCTCCGCGGCGCAACGCTGGACGGTGGAAGCGCCGGATGCCACCGGCGGCCCGGCGGAGCCCCGGCGGAAGCGGGCCGAGGGCCCACCGCGCGAGAGCCGCGAGGAAGGCGAGCAGCGGTCGTACGGCGAGGCCCCGCCCGGGCAGCGGCCCGAACCGCCGCGCGGCAGTCCCGGGGAACCGGCCCAGGAACGGTACGAGACGCGGTTCGCACCCGTGGACTGCTGTGAGGAAGCCGAACCCGGGGCCGGCGGGACCGGTACGCGGACCGGCGTCGACGTCCTCGGTCCCGCGACCGCCACCGTGGCCGACGCCGTGACGGCACTCCACACCGCCACCCTGCCGTAGAACGGGCGGGGGGCCGCCCGCCCGGGCGTCCTCCGGCGGGCGGCGAAGCACCGCGAGGACACCGGCGGCCCACCCCGACGACGCGCGGACGGGCCGCTTGCACCCGCGGTGCGACCGGCATGGCCGAGAGGCGCCTGGCATCGAACCGGAACAAACTGGTACTCCTCCTGAGGCAGCCCGCAGAACCCAGGGAGTCACTCATGCCCGAGGCCCCGCGCCAGGACAGCAGGACCGGCAGCACGTCCGCCCCGACCGACGAGGAACTGCGCACGCTGGACGCCCACTGGCGGGCCGCCAACTACCTGGCCGCCGGTCAGATCTACCTGCTGGCCAATCCCCTGCTCACCGAGCCGTTGCGGCCGGAACACATCAAGCCGCGGCTGCTGGGCCACTGGGGCACCACACCCGGGCTGAACCTCGTCCACACCCATCTCAACCGGGTGATCAAGGCCCGCGGGCTCGACGCCCTGTGCATCTGGGGCCCGGGGCACGGCGGCCCGTCGGTCCTCGCCAACTCCTGGCTGGAGGGCAGCTACAGCGAGAAGTACCCGGACGCCTCCCGGGACGCGCGGGGCATGGAGCTGCTGATGCGGCAGTTCTCCTTCCCCGGCGGAGTGCCCAGCCACGTCGCTCCGGAGGTGCCCGGATCGATCCACGAGGGCGGCGAACTCGGCTACTCCCTCGCCCACGCCTACGGCGCCGCACTCGACAACCCGGACCTGCTCGTGGCCTGCGTGATCGGCGACGGCGAGGCGGAGACCGGGCCGCTCGCCGGATCCTGGCACGCCAACAAGTTCCTCGACCCCGTCCACGATGGTGCCGTCCTGCCGATCCTGCACCTCAACGGCTACAAGATCGCCAACCCGACGGTCCTCGCCCGCCTCCCGGAGGAGGAGCTCGACGCGCTGCTGCGCGGCTACGGACACGAGCCGATCCACGTCGCCGGCGACGAACCGGCCAGCGTCCACCGCGCGATGGCCGCGGCCATGGACACCGCGCTCGACCGCATCGCCGCCGCACAGCGCGCCGCCCGCGAGCACGGCGCGACCGAGCGCCCGCGCTGGCCGGTGATCGTGCTGCGCACCCCCAAGGGCTGGACCGGCCCGGCCGAGGTCGACGGCGAACCGGTCGAGGGCACGTGGCGCGCCCACCAGGTGCCGCTGTCCGGCGTCCGCGACAACCCCGAGCACCTGCGGCAGCTGGAGTCCTGGCTGCGCTCGTACCGGCCCGAGGAACTGTTCGACGCGAAGGGCCGCCCGGTCGCGGACGTCCTCGCCTGCGTCCCCGAGGGCACCAGGCGTCTCGGCGCCACTCCGTACGCCAACGGCGGCCTGCTCGTCCGCGACCTGCCCATCCCGTCCCTGGACGACTTCGCCGTCCCCGTCGACAAGCCCGGCACGACGACGCACGAGCCGACCCGGGTCCTCGGCGACCTCCTCGCCCGGCTCATGCGCGACACCGCCGACCGGCGCGATTTCCGCCTGGTCGGCCCGGACGAGACCGCCTCCAACCGGCTCCAGGCCGTCTACGACGCCAGCGGCAAGACCTGGCAGGCCGGGACCCTGCCCGTGGACGAGCACCTGGACCGGCACGGCCGGGTGATGGAGGTGCTCTCCGAACACCTCTGCCAGGGCTGGCTGGAGGGCTACCTGCTCACCGGCCGGCACGGCCTGTTCTCCTGCTACGAGGCGTTCGTGCACATCGTCGACTCCATGGTCAACCAGCACATCAAATGGCTGCGCACCTCGCGCAGGCTGCCCTGGCGGGCCCCCATCGCCTCCCTCAACTACCTGCTGACCTCCCATGTGTGGCGGCAGGACCACAACGGCTTCTCCCACCAGGACCCCGGCTTCGTCGACCACGTCCTCAACAAGAGCCCCGAAGTCGTCCGCGTCTACCTCCCGCCGGACGCCAACACCCTGCTGTCGGTGGCCGGCCACGCCCTGGGCAGCCGCGACTACGTCAACGTCATCGTGGCCGGCAAGCAGCCCTGCTTCGACTGGCTGTCGATCGAGGAGGCCCGGGTGCACTGCGCCCGCGGCGCCGGCATCTGGGAGTGGGCGGGCACCGAGGACGGCACCGAGCCCGACGTCGTGCTGGCCTGCGCCGGCGACGTCCCGACCCAGGAGACCCTGGCCGCCGCGCACCTGCTCCGCCGGTACCTGCCCGAGCTGTCCGTCCGGGTCGTCAACGTCGTCGACCTCGCCCGGCTGCTGCCCCAGGGGGAGCACCCGCACGGCATGAGCGACTTCGAGTACGACGGTCTCTTCACCACGACCAAGCCGGTGATCTTCGCCTACCACGGCTATCCGTGGCTGATCCACCGCCTCGCCTACCGCCGCACCGGTCACCAGAACCTGCATGTGCGCGGCTACAAGGAGGCCGGCACCACGACCACGCCGTTCGACATGGTCGTCCGCAACGACCTCGACCGCTACCGCCTGGTGATGGACGTCATCGACCGCGTCCCGGGCCTCGCGGTGCGCGCCACGGCCGTACGCCAGCGGATGGCCGACGCCCGTACCCGTCACCACGCCTGGATCCGTGAGCACGGCACCGACCTGCCCGAGGTCGCCGAGTGGAGCTGGAACGCCTGAGCCGCGAGGGACGTCTTCAGAGCCGGTAGGCTTCCCCGCGCACGCAGGGAAGCTCAGGGAAAGGAACCGGCGTTGCACGTCCAGGAGTGGCTCGAAACCGTCCCCGCGGTCGCCGTCTACGCACTGGTGGGGCTGGTCATCGGCCTGGAAAGCCTGGGCATTCCGTTGCCCGGCGAGATCATCCTCGTCTCCTCGGCGCTGCTCGCGTCCCAGCACGGCGAG
This sequence comes from Streptomyces sp. SID5643, assembly GCF_009872555.1. Classification (NCBI taxonomy): domain Bacteria; kingdom Bacillati; phylum Actinomycetota; class Actinomycetes; order Kitasatosporales; family Streptomycetaceae; genus Streptomyces; species Streptomyces sp. SID5643. Next base: position 514 of record NZ_WWIC01000043.1, on the reverse strand, counting down.
ATCGACCCCGTCGTCCTCGGCGCCAGCGCCACGGCCGGCGCGATCATCGGCGACTCGATCGGCTACGCCATCGGCCGCAAGGGCGGGCGGCCCCTGCTCGCCTGGCTGGGCAACAAGTTCCCGAAGCACTTCAGCGAGGGGCACATCGCCACCGCCGAGCGTTCTTTCGAGAAGTGGGGCATGTGGGCCGTCTTCTTCGGCCGCTTCGTCGCCCTGCTCCGCATCTTCGCCGGCCCCCTCGCCGGTGTGCTGCGCATGCCGTACTGGAAGTTCGCCATCGCCAACGTCCTCGGCGGCATCCTGTGGGCCGGCGGCACGACGGCGGTCATCTACTACGTCGGCATCGTCGCGGAGTCCTGGCTGAAGCGCTTCTCGTGGCTGGGCCTGGTCGCGGCGGTCCTGGTCGGTGTCACGTCCATGCTGGTGATCAAGCGCAAGGCGAAGAGGGCGGCACCTGCGGCGGCGGCAGAGTAGGCCGCCCCAAAGGGGCGCGGGGAACTGCGCGACCAGCCAC
>NZ_WWIC01000042.1:0-33826 GCF_009872555.1 Streptomyces sp. SID5643 | reverse complement strand
ACCGGAGCATGCCTCGGCAGCTGCCGAAATGGGATCACCCCTGACTCGCCCCGTGCGGCGCCATGGTGGCTTGTCGCGCAGTTCCCCGCACCCCTGAGGACGCGCCGTGCCGCCGACCGGGATCGTGTCACCAAGGGGAGGCGGCCTCGCTCAGAGCGGCGTCGCCGCGTGCAGGATCAGGAACATCGTCACCGCAGAGTTCGCGGACGACATCGCCGAGACGGCCGTCCCGGCGGCCGCACCCCACGCCGCCGCTCCGACCGCCGTGAACGCCGGCGGCCAGTGGCGTACGGCGGGGGCCGGGCCGAGCAGCGCCGCCACCCGGCGCGGCACCGGGCCGGGAGCCGCGAGCCCCGCGAGGGTGGGCAGCGGGGTGCCCCGCGAGACGAGCGCGGCCGTGCCGATCGCCCTCGCCACCGTGCGGCGGCTGCCGATCACCCGGGCCGCCTCCTCATCCGCCCACCGCTCCGCCGTGTACGCCACGGCGGTCCGCAGCGGTCGCAGGAACGGGTTGGCGCGGGCCGCCAGTTGCACGGCGAGCAGGTAGCGGTCGTGCCGTGCGGCGAGGTGCGCCCGCTCGTGGGCGAACAGGGCCCGGCGCTCGGCCGGGCGGAGCCGCTCCAGCAGGGCCGTGGTCACCACGACACGGCCCCGCCCGGCACCGGCGCGCGACCCCCCACCGCCCCGGCGCCCGCCGGGCGGCAGCGCGTACGCGTAGGGCACGGCGTCGGGCAGCACCGCCACCTCCGTCTCCCGCAGCCCGGCCAGGGCGCGATGCGCCTGACGGCGTACCCGCACGTGCCGGCGCACCGTCCGGACACAGGCGACAACGACCGCGCACAGCGCGGGAATCGCGGCCTTGCCCACGACCTCGTCGTACGGCACCGCGGCCCGCACTTCGGGGTCGGACCAGCCGTCCGGCAGCGGGTTGCCGGGCAGTTGCGCGGTGCCGACCACCATCACCAGGGCGAGGCAGATCGTGCTGCACAGCGCCAGCACCACGGCGAGCACCGTCAGCAGCCGGGTCGCGGTGCGCGGATGCAGATGCTGTTCGGCGAGGCGGGCGACCGGCCAGGCGGTGAGCGGCAGGATCAGTGGCAGAAAGACGAAGACCCCCATGAGGCTTCAGTCTTCCCCTTCGCTCTGGGCTTGATCCAGCAGGTCGCGCAGCAGCCGCTCCTCGTCCGGGCCGAGGCCGGTGACGAAGCTGGCCAGCACGGCCCCGCGGTCGCTCTCGGCGTCCAGCACCTTGCGCATCTTGCGGGCGGCCAGGCCTGCCTGGTCCGAGGCCGGGGTCCAGGCGAAGGACCGGCCGACCCGCTCCCGGGTGACCGCGCCCTTGCCCAGCAGCCGGGTCAGGATCGTGATCACCGTCGTGTACGCGAGGTCACCGCCGAGGCGTTCCTGCACCCAGCCGGCCGTGGCCGGGCCGTCCGCCTCGCGCAGCGCCGACAGCACCAGCGCCTCAAGCTCGCCCTGTCCCCGCCGGGGACGCTGCCCGGGACCCGTCACCGCCCCGCCTCCCTTTCACCGCCCTGCGTTGCCCTTGCGGACATCGTATAGATCCGCCGGCCCGATCCCGCCTGCTTCTACATTGCTGTAGATTCAAAGTGGCATCCGCAGTGACGTCCACACCGCACACGTCAACGCTCAAGAAGGAGTACCCCGTGGGAGTTTCCCTGTCCAAGGGCGGCAACGTCTCACTCAGCAAGGAGGCGCCCGGCCTGACCGCCGTCCTGGTCGGCCTGGGCTGGGACGTCCGCACCACCACCGGCACCGACTACGACCTCGACGCCTCCGCCCTGCTCCTGGACGCCTCCGGCAAGGTGCCCTCGGACCAGCACTTCGTCTTCTACAACAACCTCAAGAGCCCCGACGGCTCGGTCGAGCACACCGGCGACAACCTCACCGGTGAGGGCGAGGGCGACGACGAGTCCGTCAAGGTGAACCTCGCCGCTGTCCCGGCCGAGATCGACAAGATCGTCTTCCCGGTGTCCATCCACGACGCCGAGAACCGCGGCCAGAGCTTCGGACAGGTCCGCAACGCCTTCATCCGGGTCGTCAACCAGGCGGGCGGCCAGGAGATCGCCCGCTACGACCTGTCCGAGGACGCCTCGACCGAGACCGCGATGGTCTTCGGCGAGCTCTACCGGCACGGCGCCGAGTGGAAGTTCCGCGCGGTCGGCCAGGGCTACGCCTCGGGTCTGGCCGGTATCGCGGCCGACTTCGGCGTCAACGTCTGACACGGACCACCGCGCCGCCGGGCCCGACCGCGTGCGGCCGGGCCCGGCGGCCGCATCAGCAACCGACCGGGAGACCCTGTGGCCGACCTGTCCCGCCTCCGCCCGGAGGACCGCGCGGACTTCGAAGCCGTACTGCACCACGCACTGGGCACCGCGGACATCCGTGGCGCTCTGACCGCCGACCCGGCCGGCCGGGCGGCGGCACACCTGCGCGCCCACGCGCTCGCCCACGCCGACGACATCGCTGCGGCGGCCGAAGGGCCGTACCGCTCCTACCTCGCCGTGCGCAGGGCCGCCCGGCACGAGGCGCGGGGCCCGCTGGACAGCGGCAGTCTGCTGCCGGCCCTCGCGGTGCTCACCCCGCTCGTGGCGGGCACGTCCGCCGCCGCGCTGCTCCTGACCGGCGGTCTGCTGCACCTCGCCGACGCCCTCGGCCCGCTGCCCGGATCGCTCGTCGCGGCCGGCTGGACCCTGGCGCTCGTGGCGGCCGTCACCGGCCTCGGAACCCTGGCCGCCCTGCTGCACACGGCCCTGCGGAGGCGCGCCGTGCCACCGGCCTCCGAGCAGGTGGAGCATGCGCGGCTGGTCTGGCGGCAGGAGCTGCTCGACCGCGGGATGCTGCCGCACCTGCGCCGGCACCTGCTGCCGCATCCCGATACGGCGATCACACCGTGCTCGCCGCCCGATACGCTCTCGCCGTGCCCGGCCCGGGCGAGAGAGGACAGGACACCATGTTCGGACTGAGCGAGTTCGCGATCATTCTCATCGTCGTCATAGCGGTCATCGGGATGAAGAAGCTTCCCGAGCTGACCCGCTCGGCCGGCAAGGCCGCCCGCATCCTCAAGGCCGAGGCCCGCGCGGCGAAGGACGACGAGGCCGGGACGGCTCCCGCGCCGCGGGTGGTCCAGGGCGAGATCGTCCCGCCGGGCACCGGCACGACCCCGCCCGGCGCCCGCGCGGCGGGCGCCCCGGACCACCCCTGATCCGCCCCGTGCCTACAGCGTCCGCTCCAGGCGGTCGGACACGAGCCTGACGAAGCGCGCCGGGTCCTTGGGCTGGCCGCCCTCCGCGAGCACCGCCAGGGTGTGGAGCAGCTCGGCGGACTCGGCGAGCTCCGTGCGGTCCTCGCTCGCCCCGTAGGCCTCGTGCAGGCCCTTCACCAGCGGGTGGCCGGGGTTGAGCTCCAGGATCCGCTTGGTGCGCGGCACCTCCTGGCCCATCGCCCGGTACATGTTCTCCAGGGCCGGGGTCAGGTCGTGGGCGTCCGAGACGACGCAGGCCGGGGAGACCGTGAGCCGTGTGGAGAGGCGGACCTCCTTGATGTCCTCGTCGAGCTGCTCGCGCATCCAGCCGAGCAGCCCGGCGTACTCCTCCGCCTGCTTCTCGCGCTCCTCGCCGGCCTTCTCCCCGCCCTCTCCGTCGAGGTCGATCTCGCCCTTGGTGACGGACCGCAGCTTCTTGCCCTCGTACGCGCCGACGGCGTCGACCCAGACCTCGTCGACGGCGTCGGTGAGCAGCAGGACCTCGATGCCCTTGTCCCGGAACGCCTCCATGTGCGGGGAGTTCTCGATGCTCTGCCGGGACTCCCCGGTGATGAACCAGATGTCGTCCTGGCCGTCCTTCATCCGCTCCACGTACTGCGCGAGTGTCGTCGGCTCGTCGTCGGAGTGGGTGGTCGCGAACGAGGACACGGCGAGGATCGCGTCACGGTTCTCGGAGTCGGTGACCAGGCCCTCCTTCAGGGCGGTGCCGAACTCGCGCCAGAACGTGCGGTAGCGGTCGGCGTCCTTGGCGAGGAAGTCCTTGACCGTGGACAGCACCTTCTTCGTCAACCGGCGCTGCATCATCCGGATGTGCCGGTCCTGTTGCAGGATCTCGCGGGAGACGTTGAGCGAGAGGTCCTGCGCGTCGACGACGCCCTTGACGAAGCGGAGGTAGGGCGGCAGCAGCGCCTCGCAGTCGTCCATGATGAAGACGCGCTTCACGTACAGCTGGACGCCGCGCTTGAAGTCCCGCGTGAACAGGTCGTGCGGGGCGTGCGAGGGCACGAAGAGCAGGGCCTGGTACTCGAAGGTGCCCTCGGCCTGGAGCCGGATCGTCTCCAGGGGCTCACGCCAGTCGTGGCTGATGTGCTTGTACAGCTCGTGGTACTCGTCGTCGGACACCTCGTCGCGCGAGCGCGCCCACAGGGCCTTCATGGAGTTCAGCGTCTCGGGCTCGGGCGCGCCCTCGCCGTCCTTCGCCTCCGGGACCATCCGGATCGGCCAGGTGATGAAGTCCGAGTAGCGCTTGACGATTTCCCGGATCGTCCATTCGGAGGTGTAGTCGTGGAGCTGGTTCTCCGGGTCGGCGGGCTTGAGGTGGAGCGTCACGGACGTGCCCTGCGGCGCGTCGTCGACCCTCTCCAGGGTGTACGTGGCCTCGCCGCGCGAGGTCCAGCGGGTCCCCTGGCCCTCGCCGGCGCGGCGGGTCACCAGCGTCACCTCGTCCGCCGCCATGAAGCCGGAGTAGAAGCCGACACCGAACTGGCCGATGAGCCCCTCGGCCCCGGCCGCGTCCTTCGCCTCCCGCAGCTCCTCCAGGAACGCGGCCGTACCCGAGTTGGCGATGGTGCCGATGAGCTGCCCGACCTCGTCGTACGACATGCCGATGCCGTTGTCCCGCACCGTGAGGGTGCGGGCCTCCTTGTCGATGTCGAGCTCGATGTGCAGGTCCGACACATCGGCGTCGAGGGAGTCGTCCCGCAGCTTCTCCAGACGCAGCTTGTCGAGCGCGTCGGAAGCGTTGGAGACGAGCTCCCGCAGGAAGACATCCTTGTTCGAGTAGACCGAGTGGATCATCAGCTGGAGCAGCTGACGCGCCTCTACCTGGAACTCAAACGTTTCGGTCGTCATGGTTCGCGAATCCCTCACAGGTCCACAGTCGCCTGAACTGGATGTCACTGTAAAACACCAAGTCAGGCCGGGGCCCCGGAAGTCAGACGAGGCGGGCGAAGACGACCAGGTTCTCGGTGTAGTCCCGGGCCTGGCGGTCGTAGGCACCCGCGCAGGTGATCAGCCTGACCTGGGCGTCCGGTGTGTCGCCGTAGACGCGGTCGCTGGGGAAGGCGTCCTTCTCGAACGACTCCGTGGCGTAGACGACGAAGGTCGCCTTGCCGCCGTCGGCCCGCGCCACCTGGAACCGGTCGCCCTTCTTCAGTGCGCTGAGCCCGGCGAAGACGGCCGGGGAGGTGGCGGTGTCCACGTGCCCCGCGATGATCGCGGTACCCGCCTCCCCGGGGGTGTGGCCTTTGGCGTACCAGCCGACGAGGTTGGTGTCGTGCGACGGCGGGGGCTCCAGCTGACCCGAGCGGCCGATGGCGAGGTCGGTGAAGGGCGCGTCGACCGAGATCTTGGGGATGAGCAGGCGGACCGGCCGGGACCGCGGCAGATGCGGGCCTGCCCCGGACGCGGCGGACCGGTGCGGCGCGACCGACGTGCGCGGCGTGTCGGGCAGGTCGGGGACGGCCGGGTTCGCGGCCACGGCCGGTGGAGCGTGCGGCGGGCCGGCGGCGTCGGACGATCCACCGCGGCCGCCGACCAGGCTCACGGTCAGGACGAGGGCGGCCACCGCCCACAGTACCGACACGACGGTGCGCAGCCGCCGCTTCGACGGTTCGGGGCCGGGGTCGGGGTCGGGAAGAGCGGGGGGACTGGCTGCCATCAAGGACCACCTCATTCGGGCACGGCAGCGGGCACGGCACGCGGGACGACGAGCCGGGCCGCCGCGACGCGAGGTGCACGTGCGGCGGCCACGGCTGCTGTGGGGTCAGGCGCCGGTCACACGGTGCCGCGCGAGGCCCTCTGGCGCCGCAGCGCGTACAGACCGGTGCCGGCCACCGCCAGCACGGCCATCCCGCCCGCGGTCACGCCCGGTGCGGAGGCCAGCCCGCCGCCACCGGTGTGCATGCCGCCGCGCGGCTTGTCGTGCTTGCCGTGCTTGCCCTCCCAGGAGCCCTTGTCGTGCTCGTCGTGCTTGCCGCCCCAGTCCTCGTCCTCCTTGTAGGTGTCCGGGTCGTGCTTGGGGTTGTCCCAGTCGTCGCCGGAGTTCACCGCGGCCAGGGCGCCGCCACCGGTGTGCATCCCGCCGTGCGGCTTGTCGTGCTTGTCCTTCCAGGAGCCCTTCTCGTGCCCCTTCTCCTTGCCGTGCTCCTCGTCCTTGCCGTGCTCCTCTTCCTTGCCCTCCTGGTCGCCCTTGTCACCGTCCCACTCGTCGTCCGAGGTCACCGCGGCCAGGGCGCCGCCACCGGTGTGCATGCCGCCGTGCGGCTTGTGGTGCTTGCCCTTCCAGGAGCCCTTCTCGTGCCCCTTCTCCTTGCCGTGCTCCTCGTCCTTGCCCTCCTGGTCGCCCTTGTCGCCGTCCCACTCGTCGTCCGAGGTCACAGCGGCCAGGGCTCCGCCACCCGTGTGCATCCCGCCGTGTGGCTTGTGGTGCTTGCCGTCCTTGTGGTGCTCCTTGCTGTAGGAACTGGAGTCGTTGTCCCAGTCACCCATCGCCTCGGCGTAGGCGGCGGGCGCGGTGATCGCGAGGGCGGCCGTGGCAGTGGCCGTCGCGAGCAGCATGCGGGCAGAGCGCATCGGTGAGTCCTTCCGTCGCGACCCGGGCAGCTGACGCCTCGCCAGCTCACGAGACCCGGCCTCGACGTGAACCACCGTCAGTCATGCCGGGCTCCCCCACCATCCAGGGCGTTCACACGGGTTACGACGGCACTCCGACGGCGGAACGCCACGGTCTCCCGGCGGGGAGCCGCAGGGGCCCGGAGGCCCTCCCGTCAGCGCCGTCCGAAGCCGCCCCGGTGCGTCATGCGGGCCGGGTCCGGATCGGCCAGCTGGGCCGCCATGCCGACGAGGACCAGCCCGCCCGCGATGAGCAGCCCCTGGGCCAGGACGATGCCGCAGGCCAGCACCGCGACGCCGAGGGCCAGCCCCCACCAGGCGCCGGTACGCCGGTACTCCCGGGGCCGGGCGGGGCGGCCGGATCTCATGGCCCGGGTGAACCGGGGATCCTCCTGCTCGAGTCGTGCTTCGAGGTCGACGAGGCGGTGATCTTCGGACGGGGGCACGGCTTCTCCTTCCCGGAGCCCGAGCGTTTCGAGGCAGGCACGACCGGGGCCATGACAAGTCCTGGGGTGTCGGGCCCTGCGGCGGTGCGGAGGGAGACGGGCCGCCGGCGCGCCGGTGCGCCCGGCCGCGGCTGTCTCACCAGGGCTTCAGCTTCTCCCTCCTCGACCGGCTTGCGCCATCGGGCTCCAGGCCATTTCTTCCCGGTGCCCGACCCTCATGAACGCCGGTGCGAGAGGAGGGTGTTCGAATTCCCGGTGCACCATCCGAGTCGGACGGATGGACCAGGTCCCTGATGCGCGGGCCGGAGGGGGTGCCGGCGAGGATCAGGCCGACCATGAAGGCGCCGATGGCGTCGGCGACCCCGAGGGCCTCGGAGACCCCCGCCACCAGGACGGCCGCGCCGAGGTAGCTGATGACGAGCTCGATGAGGACCTTGGTGACGATGGCCGACGAGGAGATCCCGAGGACACCGGCGAGGACCAGCGCCTCCCGGGCGCCCCAGCCCAGGGCGAAGCCGAATACCAGTCCCGCGCCGACGTCGAGCAGCAGGTGGATCCCGCCTGCGGTCAGCAGGCGGGAGCCGCCGCTTCTCAGGTCGTCGAGGTGGAACTCCAGGCCCAGGTGGAGCAGCAGCACCAGGCCGAGCGCGGAGAGCATCTCGAAGTCGTGTGCGTCCTGGACGATGACGATGCCCGGGGTGTGGGGCCGAGCAGGATGCCCGCGAGCGTGAACAGCGGGATGGCGGGGAGTGCGACCCTGCCGCCGAGGCGGGCGAGGAGGGCGGCGGCCGGGAAGGCTCCGCCCAGGGCGAGAAGGCTGTCAGCGTGTCCCACGGATCACCACCTTCGACGACGCGCAGACGGACCGTTTCACCGCGCGGGGACGGATAGGGCCCCTCCTTCAGGGGCCTTGAAGGGTGGTGTGGTGCGCCTCTCGGCACAGCACGGGGTCCGCGGCCGTGACGGCCGGTGCGGCGGCCCGGGCAGGTGCTGCCGGCCTCACACGGGCACCGGTGGCCACACCATCGGCGCCGGTACCCATCTCCGCCCGGCGGCGACACCCATCCCCGCGGAGAGAGCCCTCACACCTCCCGGTGGTCGATGCCCAGCAGGCTCGCCGCCGCACGGAAATCGGCCGTGTGGTGCCCGACCGCGAGCGACCAGTGGTGTCCGACGCCCGTGGCGCTCCAGGCGTCGACCCATTCGCCGGGGTCGCGGTCGAAGTCGACCCGGCTGGTGGTGTTGCCGATCTCCAGGAGCGGTCCCGGTACGACGGTGCCCTCGGAGGTGACGAAGGACAGGCTGCCGTCGGCGTCCTGGCCGAGGCCGAGCAGGGTGACGGGCCCGTGCCGGACGTCGAACTCGACGCTCACGCCCCAGCCGCGTTTGCCGTGGTACACACCGAGGCCGCGCAGCAGCGGGGCGCGGGCACCGACGGCGAGGTGGGCCGGTCCGTCGTGGCCCATCTCCACGACGCCGTCCTCGAAGTTGAGGGCCTGGATCTCGGTGAAGGATCCTCCGGCGCCGACGCTCTGGGAGGCGAGCTGGGCGACGGACGTGCGCAGTTCGTACTCGCCGGCCGCGGGCACGCCGCGGGCGGTGAGGAGGGAGGCGCCGAGGATCATGCCGGCGCCGAGCCGCTCGTGCAGTTCACCGTCCAGGCCGCGGTGGTAGTAGGCGAGGCTGTCGAGCTCGAAGTCGGCCACCAGCCGGTCCAGGGCGACGGACACGGTCGCGCCCCAGGCGAAGTCCTCCTCCACCACGCTCTCGTCGAGGGCGAAGACCTGCCCGGCGAGGGCCATCCGCTCGCGGGTCTCGGCCTCGGTGACCCGTTCCACGCGGTGCCTCAGGTCGTCGAACTCCAGGACCTCCACGTGCGAGCCGAACGTCGTGGCCAGCAGCGTCGGATCGGTCTGCACGTCGAGCATGCCGGGATACACGTGCCCCATGAGGCCGTGCCGGGCGTGCCGGAGCGCGGCGCGGATGTGCGCGGCCCGGATCCACTGCTCGATGCGCCGCCAGGCGGACTCCTGGCGCAGCCAGCCCGACACCGACCGGAAGGGGATGCCGGCGCGCCGGAAGACGTTGCCGACCTCCGGGACGGGGCACTGCCCGCAGTAGGCCAGCCAGGCCCCGGTGTCGAAGGCGGCGTGGTCCATCTTCTCGGACGGCTGGAGGTCGATGACCAGGACCGGCGTGTGCGAGCGCTGTGCGATCGGCAGCACCATCGAGGAGGTGAGGTACGTGGTCAGGAACAGCACGATCAGGTCGCAGTCGGCGCGCCGCAACTGCTCGGCGGCACGGGCGCCTTCCCGGGCGTCGGAGACGAAACCGGCGTCGGTCACCTCGGCGTCCATGGCCCGGAACCGCTCGGCGACGTAGGCGGCCGACTCCTTCAGTTGCGGCAGGAGTCCGGGGAACTGCGGCCAGTAGGTGCCGAGTCCGCCGGCGACCAGCCCGATCCGGGTGCGGCGCCGGGCGACCGGTGGGAGCAGGTCGTGCAGGGCGGCGGTCCGTACGGCCGTGCGGTCCGCGGTCGTTGCCATGGTCAGTGCTCCTTGTCGGGAAGGCCGGCGGGCGAGGTGCTGGGGACGCGGAGGTCCGCTCCGTCCGTCTCGTCTCTCGCGGAACGCGGGACCAGGACGCGGATGATGAACACGCCCGCAAGCGCCGCCGCCGTCATGCACGCGGTGATCGTCCAGAGCAGGGCGGAGGGGCTGTGGTCGGCGAGGGCGGGGGTGAAGAAGGCGGCGACGGCGAAGACGCCCCGGGAGAGGGCGTAGGTGAGGCCCTGGGTGGTGGCGCGGGTGTCGGCGGGCAGCGTGAGCTGCGACCACACCTTGTAGTTGGTCTCGCCGGCGAAGGGATGGGAGAGCTGGTAGAGCACGAAGAAGACGAGCATGCCGACGAGGGCGCCCGCGGTCAGGGACGCGATGACGAAGGCGAGGATCTGGACCACGGCGGCCACGTGGAACAGCCGGTCGCGCCAGGGGCTGTCGGCGACGCGTACGAAGGCGAAGGTCAGCAGCACCCCGACGGGGATGAAGGCCAGGTTGATCCCGGTGGCGAGGCTCTGCGACGCGTCGCTGACGGTGACGAGCAGGTAGGTGCCGAACTGTCCGAAGGTGTTGGCTCCGAGGCCCCAGGTCACGTAGAAGACGAACGTCGCGGCCATCGGCAGCAGGGCGGCCCGCCTCCACACGCCCTTCAGGGAGATGGCTTCCGGGGCGGCGCCGGTCTCGGTCTCCGGAGGCTCGTCGGGCAGTTTCAGCCGGGACCGCAGGGCCCAGGTCACGATGGCGGCGACGGCCAGTTGTCCCGTGATGAGCCGGGCCCCGGTCATGCCCGTGGTGGACAGCACGAAGCCGAGGAAGATGGCGACGGTGATGCCCAGCATCCACATGACCTGCGTGAACGCCACGAGTCGGCCGCGGGCCCAGGAGGGCGCCGCGTCCGAGACCACGGCCAGGGATGTCGGCAGGTCGGCGCCGGCCGCGAGCCCGGCGACGAGGACACCGACGAGCAGGGTGATGTCGTCCGGCGCGAGCGTGATGACGAGGGCGCCGAGGGCGAAGCAGAAGATGTCCCAGTTGTAGACGCGGCGGCGGCCGAAGAGGTCGGCGAGGCGTCCGCCGACGAGGGATCCGACGGCGATGCAGCCGGTGACGATCGCGCTGATCGCCCCGGCCATCCATACGCCCATGTCGTAACTGTCGCGGTAGACGGCCAGGTTGACGGAGATGCTCACGATCAGCCCGGCGTCGAGGTAGGAGGCCATGCCCGACAGGGCGGCGGCTTTCCAGAGCGGTCGGGGAATGGGGCGGGTACCGGCCATGATGCGACTCCGTCGTCTGGTGACATCGCGGTTCCGGGTGCCTGGTCGAGGCGAATATAGGGCGGGAAAAACGTTGCAACAAGGTGTCGCGCACGCATGGGTGACATGACCTCGGACCCTCCGGTCCCCCACGGGATATGGCGTGGCCGCTCCAGCTCGCCTACCGTGAGGAGGGCCTGAAAACGTTTTAGGGGAAGGACCGTGTGCGTGATCTCCCCCGAGCTCCGGCAGCTGTTCGACGACCCGCCGCGCGACTTCGGCCCCACTCCCCTGTGGTGGTGGTCGGGTGCGAAGGTCACCCGGGAGCGGCTCGCCTGGCAGCTGCGGGCGTTCGCGGAGGGCGGGGTGCACAACCTGGTCGTCATCAACCTGGCTCCGGCCGGGCCGACGTTCGGGGCCCGGGCCGACGATCCGGCGTGGTTCGGCGAGGAGTGGTGGGAGCGTTTCACCGACGCGTGCGCGATCGCGGCGGAGCTCGGCACACGGCTGTGGTTCTACGACCAGATCGGCTTCTCCGGCGCCAATGTGCAGGGCGCTGTGACGCGACGGCATCCGGAGGCGGCCGGACTCGCCCTGCGCTGCCGTGACGTGAGCGTCTCCCGGGGCAGGGTCGCCCCGACGGACGCCGGGACACCGCTGGCCGCGTACTCCCGCGACGGCCGGCGGCTCGACCTCGCCGCGGACGGGCGCGTCGCCGCCGCCGACGGGACCGGGGTGCGGCTCGTCACCGCCGTCCCCACCGCGTTCGACTATCTGGACCCGCACGCCGTCGGCCTGCTGATGGACACGGTCCACCACGAGTACGACCGCCGCATACCCGAGTACCTGGGTACGGTCGTCGCGGGCAGCTTCCAGGACGAACTGCCCGGCACCAACGCCTGGAGCCACCGATTCGCCGACGAGTTCCGCAGCCGGCGCGGCTACGACCTGCTCGACCACCTGCCGGCCCTGTTCGGCACGGACACGGGCGCGCCGGAGGGGAAGATCCGCGGCGACTACTACGGCGTCCGCGCGGAGCTGACCGAACAGGCCCTGTTCCGGCCGCTCGCCGCCTGGCACCGCGAACGCGGCCTGCTGCTGGGCAGCGACCAGAGCCACCCCGCCCGCGCGGGCTACCCGGCCCAGGCCACGCAGATCTACACCGACTACTTCCGCACCCACCGCTGGTACGGCGCCGCCGGCAGCGACCACCACGGCGACGCCAAGGTGCACTCCTCCCTGGCCCACCTCTACGGCCACGAGCGGGTCTGGATCGAGGCGTTCCACTCCTCCGGCTGGGGCGGCACGCTGGAGGACACCTACGGCTGGCTGCTGCCGTTCCTGCGCAGCGGCGCCAACCTCTACAACCCGCACGCCAGTTACTTCGGCACCGCGGCCGGCTGGTTCGAGTGGGCGCCGCCGTCCACCGACTGGCGCCAGCCCTACTGGAAGCAGTACCCGGCCTTCTCCCGGGCCGTGGCCCGGATCTGCTCGATCATGTCGTGGGGCGGATACGCGGCCGACGTGGCGGTGCTGTACCCGACCGCCACCATGCAGGCACTCGTCCCGCTGGACGCGCCGGTCCGGCACTTCGGTGACGGCCGGCTGGGCGACGGCCACGCCCTCGCCGACGAGACGCAGCGGCACTACCTGGACCTGTGCGGCTCGAACAACTGGCTCGGGCCGCACGCCGGGGCCCTGGACCGGCGCGGGATCTCCTTCGACGTCGTCGACGACGACTCGGTGCGCCGCGCCGAGGCCGTCGGCGGGGGCCTGCGCATCAGGGACCTGGCGTACGGCGTGGTGCTGCTGCCCTCGGCGAGCGTGCTGGAGGAGGAGACCGCGCGCCGGCTGGCCGAACTGCTCGACGCGGGAGGCCGGGTGGTGGTCGTGGGCCGCCCGCCCGGGACGGCCGCGGGCCGGTCCGGTGACGACTCGGTGGTGGCGGCCCTGCTCGCCCATCCCCGGCTGGAGCGGGTGCGCGACCCCGAGGCCGCCGCCGAGGCGGTGGCCGGCGCACCCGGGCACGCCACGGGCGAGGTGCCGCTGCTCGTCCGACGGAAGGGGAACCAGGCCGTGGCACTGGTCACGGCCGCCTTCCCCGAGATCGGCGCACATCCGCTGCGCCCGCCCGGTTCCGCCCCCGCGCCCGTCCGCACCTCGTCCGTCACCGTCCGGGCGGGCGTCGCGGAGGCAGAGGTCTGGAACCCGGCCACCGGCTCCCGCAGCCCTGCGCGCGTCACGGTCTCCGACGACCGGGCTCTCTCGGTCATCGAAGTGCCGTTGGACGGCGCCCCGGCGGCCTTGGTCGTGTGGCGCGAGGGCCGTCCGGGACCGCGGCCTGCCACGGGTGGGACGGCGGAGCGGGTGCTCGACGTCTCGGCCGGCTGGCAGGGCCGGCTGGTGCCCACGATGGACAACACCTGGGGCGATGTCGCACTGCCCGCGGGAGCGTCCGTGGCGGAGCCGCAGATCTGGACCATGGAGTGGACCGAGGGGGCGGTGTGGGAGCCGAGCCGGGTCACCTACGGCAATCGGGTCCGGGTCCTGCCCCCGGTGCCGCCCGAGCAGGCTCCCGAGCCGCTGGACACGGCGACCGTGGAGCGGATCCTGGCCGGTCGGGTGCCCCTCGTGCCACGGGACTCGGGCTGGGAGGCCGCGGTGTACTCGTCGAGCCGCGGCGCCCCGGACCAGGGCGGGCTGCTGGGCACCAAGGGGCTGGTGAACGAGGAGTTCGTACATGTCCCCGTGCCGGCCGGCGGCACGGTGGCCCGGGTCCGGGCGATCGTGGAGACCGGACACCGTGGGCCCGCCGAGCTGCACGTCGGCGCGGAGGCGGTCAAACGGGTGTGGTGGAACGGGGAGCCGCTGGGCCCGTACGGCGGCGGTCACCTGGCCTCCGCCCCGGTCACCGTGAACCGCCACCGCAACGTGCTCGAGTACGAGCTGTCGGGCGCTCAGGACCGGCCCTCGTCGATCTCGGCGGCCGCCGGCACACCGCTCGGCAGCTTCTTCTGCCTGTCCGAACCGGGCGGGTTCGGGCCCCGGCCGCGGTTCATGCGCCCGCCCGACGGAGTCCGCCCCGACGGCCGCGTCACCTACCGCGCGGGCTTTCGGGTACCGGCCGGCGGTGCGCGGGCGGTGCTCGTCGTGGGTGCCGCCCCGGCGCTGACCGTACTGCTCGACGGTGACGTGGTGGCGCGGCAGGAGAAGGCGGAGTACTACGAGGCGGACTGGGGCACCGTGCCGATGTTCTTCCGTCACGAACCGGAACTCGGGGCGGGCGAGCACACGCTGGAGGTGGTGGCCGACAGTGCCGATGGCCGGGACGCGGTGTTCGTCGATCTGGCGGCGTGTTCGGGAAACGCGGTGACGGCCCTGGTCAGCGGCGCCGGCTGGGAGGCGGAGACGGGCGCGTGGCGGGGCCGGACCGTCGAGGACGAGCGCAGGCGGGGCGCGTTGCAGCACTGCCACGCCGCCGTACGGCCGCACCCGCTGCCGGACACCGCGTGGCTGGGCGGCCGTCCGGTGCTCGGCGGTGCCGTCCGGCCGTCGCGGTCCACCGATGACGTCCGGGCATCGCCGCAGCGCTTCCGGTTCACGGTGCCGCCGGGCACGGTGTCGCTGGAGCTGCCGCTGGCGCTGCCCGCGCGCGTGCGGGTGGGAGACGGAGAGGAACGGGCCTTGCCGGGCGACCGGCTGACGCTCCATGAGCCGCTCCGCACACCCACCCGCGTCGAGGTGGTCACCGGGCCCACGGCCGTCCTGCGGGGCGGCTCCGCCTGGCACGGGCCGGTCCGGGTGCGGACGGTGCCGGCACCGCTGGCGCTGGGCGACTGGCGCGAGCAGGGGCTGGGCGGCTGGAGCGGGGGTGTGACGTACGCGCGGGCGGTCGAGGTGCCGCCCGGGCCCGATCCCGTGCTGGATCTGGGGCGGGTCCGGGGCAGTGTGGAGGTGTCGGTCGACGGGGAGCCCGCCGGGGAGGCGTTCTGCGCGCCGTACCGCTTCCCGCTGCGCGGTGCGGCGGGGCGGACGGTCCGGCTGGAGGTGACGGTCCGGGGCACGCTGGCGCCGTACTTCGCGGAGGCCACCCCGACCGCCTGGGCCTTCCCGTCCCAGCTGCCGTCGGGGCTGTGGGGGCCGGTGACGCTGCGGGTTCCGTCCGCGGGTTAGAGCCTGTCTGACAAATGATCACCTGGCCGCTTCGCGGAGCCAGAGGATCAGAGAGGCCAGGATGACTCCTGCGCGGTAGCGGTCCGCGAGCTTGTCGAACCTGGTGGCGATTGCACGGAACTGCTTGAGGCGGGCGAAGCATCGTTCGACCACGTTGCGGTCGCGGTAGATCTCCGTGTCGAAGGCGGGTGGCCGGCCACCGCGGCGTCCCCGGCGTCGGCGGTTGGCCACCTGGTCACGGCGCTCGGGGATCGTGGCGGCGATGCCCCGACGCCGCAGCAGATGACGGATGGCCCTGCTGGAACAGGCTTTGTCACCCAACACACGGTCCGGTGTCGTGCGCGGCCGGCCTGTACTTACCCGCGGGGTGCGGATCCCGTCAAGGACATCGGTGAACGCGGTGGCGTCGTGGGCGTTTCCGGGTGTGAGCACGATCGACAGCGGCAGACCCCGGCCGTCGACGGCGAAGTGGATCTTGGTGGTTAGCCCGCCGCGGGACCGGCCGAGGGTCTGGCGCGCCTGCGAGTGGCCCGGATCTTCCAGTTCGTCCCCGGCTGCGTCCCCCTTTTACGGGCGCCCGCGGCGTGCTGGTGGGCCCGGTTGACCGTGGAGTCGACGGCGACGGTCCACTCCACCCGACCCACCGCGTCGTCACGGACCTGGACGTGTTCCAGCAGCTTCGCCCACGTGCCGTCGGCCTCCCAGCGGGCGAAGCGTTCATAGACGGTCTGCCACGGTCCGTACCGCTCCGGCAGGTCGCGCCAAGGAGCCCCGGTCCGCAGTCGCCACAGGACGCCGTTGACCACCTGCCGGTGATCACGCCACGGACGGCCGCGCCCGTCCAACTGCGGCAACAGGGCTCAATTCGCTCCCACGCCGCATCTGTCAATTCACCTCGACCTGCCACAAGATCAATTATCAGACCGGCCATATAGAGTCCTGCCCGTGGCGAATCATCAGGACGAGACCAGGGTGGCCTACGACGGAGTCGTCGAGCTGTACGCATCGCTGTTCGCAGACCGGCTGGAGACGCAGCCGTTCGGCAGGGCCATGATCGGCACCTTCGCCGAACTGGTGCGCGCTACGGGCAACCTGCGGGCAGCGGACGTCGGATGCGGACCCGGACATCTGACAGCCATGCTGCACGAACTGGGCCTGGACGCCTTCGGACTCGACCTCTCTCCCAGCATGGTCGACCACGCCCGGCGGGCCCATCCGGCGCTGCTTTTCCAGGAGGCGCGGATGGAATCCCTGCCGATCGAGGATGGCGCGCTCGGCGGCGTACTGGCCCATTACTCGATGATCCACACCCCTCCGGGAGAACTGCCGGAGCTGCTTGCCGAGCAGGTACGCGTTCTCGCGCCAGGTGGTCTGCTCCTGGTCTCCTTCTTCGGGACCGACGGACAGGAACCGGTCCGGTTCGACCACAAGGTGGCGCCTGCCTACAGTTGGCCGGCGGATCGCCTCGCTGGACTGCTGGCCGATGCCGGGCTCGTTCCCTTCGCCCGGTTGCTCCACGATCCGGCCTCCGAGCGGGGCTTCCTCGACGCTCATTTGTTGGCCCGCCGCTCGTAGGTCCTGCCCGGAAATATCTGCCGGACTGCCGGCGCACCCCGGGCTGCCAGCTCGGCAGAGGTTCGCTGATCTAACGCGAATTGTCAGACAGGCTCTAGTCGCCGGGGAGCGGCCGGGTGGAGTCGCGCAGGACGAGGCCGGGGGCGAAGACGCGGGTCTCGTGGAGGTGGTCCGCGCGGGCCTCGATCTCGTCGAGCAGCATCTCCACCGCCGCCCGGCCGAGGTCCTCGACGGGCTGCCGGACCGTCGTCAGGGTCGTCGCCCCGAAGGTCGCGACGTCGAGGTCGCCGTAGCCGACGACCTGCACGTCCTCGGGGACGCGCACGCCGCGTTCGGTGAGCCCCCGGCACAGGCCGGCGGCGAGGAAGTCGTTGGTGCAGAAGACCCCGTCGGGCAGGTCCTCCAGCCCGCGGGCGATCTCCGTGCCGTAGGCGACGGTCATCCGCTCGGCGACGACCTGGCCCAGCCGGGCCTCGCGGCGGCTGCGGACGGCCTGCCGGGCGCCCTGGTAGCGGTCGGCGCACTGGCGTATGCCGCGCTCGCCGTTGACGACGAGGATGTCGCGAGCCCCGCTGTCGAGGAGGTGCTGCACGGCGATGCGGCCGCCGGCGATGTCGTCGACGGAGGCCGAGCAGCCCTCCCGGTCGGGCATCGCACGGTCGGCCAGGACGAGCGGGATGCCCCGCTCGCGCAGCCGGGCCAGCCGGCCCGGGTCGGCGCTGAGCGGCACGACGACGACGCCGACGGCCCGCTGCTCGACGAGCATGCTGAAGTACCCCTGCTCCCGCTCGGGGGCGTCCCCGCTGTGGCACAGGACGAGCGAGTAGCCGTGGTCGTATGCCGCGTCGGCGGCGCCCCGCGCGATGCGTGCGTAGAAGGAGTTGGTGACGTCGGGCAGGACCAGCCCGATCGCGGAGGAGTGACCGGTGCGCAGACCGGCGGCTCCCGGGTGGGGGACGTAGTCGAGCGCGGCGACGGCGACGCGGACGCGCTCGGCGGTCTGCGCGGTGACCCGCTCGGGCCGGTTGAGCACGTTCGACACCGTGGACACCGAGACACCGGCGGCGGCTGCGACGTCCTGGATGCGGGCGGGGCGTGCCGGAACGGCCTCCACCCCCTCGCTGTTGCAGCCGCGCGACCAGGCACGACGATGGCCTTCATGGGCGCCGCAAGTATAGCGCGACCGGGCTTGGAACGTTTTTCGCGCCTGGTCGCCACGGGCTGCGGTCAGGCGGACAGCGCGCCGGTGAGGACCTCCACCCGGCCGGTGTCGTGCGAGTAGTAGGTGCTGACGACGGCCGGGTCGCCCTTCTTCACGAGCGGCGCGAGGTCCTTGTTGGTCCGCAGGCCGGCGGCGTCTGCTCGGTGTGGATCCGGACCATCGCGTCGAGGGTGTCGGCGTGCTGCCGCTTGACGGCCTCCCGGTAGGCCGGCCGCAGGGCTTCGGCGATCGACTGGAGGTTGCCGGGCAGCGGCTTGCGGTCCTCCAGTGCTTCCTACGCCGCCTTCACCGCGCCGCACCGCTGGTGGCCGAAGACCACGACGAGCGGTGTGCCGGACGTCATCGGGCCGTACTCCACGGATCCGACGACGACCGGTCCGACGACCTGTCCGCCGGTGCGCATCACGAACAGGTCGCCGGGGCCCGTGTCGAAGACGAGCTCCGGCGGTACGCGGGAGTCGATGCAGGAGAGGATGACGCCGTACGGGTCCTGCGCCCCGGCGACGAACTCGCGCCGCTTCGGATCGCGGTCGGGGTGCCGCAGTTCGCCGTCCACCCAGCGCTTGTTGCCGTCCATCAGCCGTGCGAACGCCGACCAGGGCGAGTCCGGTCGCGCGGCTGCGCGGGAGAGGGCGAGGGTGTGCCCGCCGCGACCGCGGCCCTGCCCGTGCCGGCCGCGTCCTTCGACGAGCAGGCGGTGAGCAGCGCTGCGCCGGCGGCCGGCCCACCGGTGAGTATGGCCCTGCGCTGCGGTGACGCGGCGGCACTCATGTGGGCCGTCCCCGGTTTCAGGCCGGGCAGCGGTTCGCGGCGGCTGAGAAGACTGCGGTGATCGCGAAGGACTCACGGGTGAGCGTGCGGTCAGTGGAACGCTGGCGCCGTGCCTGGCGCGAGGGCGGCACGAGGGCCCTGCGCTCGGCGGGTCCGGCGAACGCCCCGACCGTCACCGACGCCCATTTCGCCGTGTTGGAGGAGGAACTCGGCAAGGGACCCGCAGCTCACGGTTTCGATGACGAACGGTGGACCCTGGCCGGGTTCGGGCGGTGATCCGTCGGCGTCTGCGGGTGAGGCTGTCGGTGGCGACGGTGCGGCGGCTGCTGAACGGCACCCATCTGGCCGCGGGGGTGAAGCGGTATGAGGCTGAGCACGACTGGCTCGCCACCGTCCGGCTGCCGCCGTATGTACCCGACCTGAACCCCGTCGAGGCCGTCTGGTCGCTCGGTGCCCTTTTCAAGGGGGCTCACATGTCGCTAAAGGCCATAGTGCATGAACGGGGCCCAGAGGTCGGGGTGACCGGGGTGGCGGTCGCGCAGGGCGCGGGCGGCGACGGCGAGGGCTGCGGCGGCCCTGGTGTGGCCGCCCGCATCGTGGAAGAGCTGGGAGAACTCGGTAGCGATCAGGTCGTGGACTGGCCAGAGGGTGGCCACCACACTGCGGAATCCGGCAAGTTGGAAGGCGGCGGCCAGGTGGGTCAGCTCGTCCGGGGCGTCCGGGGTGGGCATGACCGTGGCGCATGCCGAGAGCTGGGCGAACTCGGCTTTCGGTAGGTCCAGGCGGGACAGGTCGTCGATGGTCAGCAGGCCGTCGGAGAGCCCCAGACCGCTCAGGTGCGGGTGGGCGTCGTCGCGGAAGTTGTGGCAGGCGAAGTAGGCGCGGCTGGCCTGGGGGAGGGCGGTCAGGACGCTCTCGCGGGTCGCGGCCTCGTTGAGCAGCGCGACGGCTTGCGGAAGGCGCTCGGTCAGCGCCTGGCCTTCGGCCTCCGCGCCGGCCAGTTCAGCTCCGTTTGCGGTACGCCGCACCGCGACGATGAGGTCGTCGCCGGACTCGGGCGCGGCACCGCGAGTCACGGCGCGGGTCAGCAGCCGGATCGTCGGCGCGTATGACGACTCGATCAGGTCGAGCGCGGACCGGCCTCGCGGGGCGGTGGCGGCGTGCAGCGGAAACGCGCAGAGCAGGCCGGTTGGCACCCACCACACCCGGGTTGCCGAACCGATTGCTTCCAGCACCGGTCCGACCACCGCGGTCCACAGCCATGTGAGGATCTCGTTGGTGACACTGGATGCCGTGGCGGAAAGCAGTTCGTAGGCGTGCGAGCGGACGTCCTCATGGTCCAGCCCGTCCAGCGGCAGCGCGCGGACACCCGGCTCCGGTCCGATGATCAGGGCATGGCCGCCGAACCGGCTCACGTTGATCAGCACGATCGGGCCGGGCAGGTTCAGGGCGGTCAGCTCGGCGGCGGCCAGTGGCCGCAGGAAGTTCTCGTGGCCGGGGACGCCGCGGATGTCGTCGAGCAGGTTGGCCCAGGCGTTGCGGTTCTGCCAGGCCTGGGTGGCGCGCACGTAGCCGTCTGTGGGGCGCTCGGTTCGGTCCGCGGTGATCGACTGGCGCAGGCGTTCGAAGCGTTCGGCAAGATCGGGCCGGGCAGCGCGGAGTATCGTCAGGTCGGAGCGCAGATCAAGTTCCAGCGACAGCAGTACCGCGCGGGCCTCCTCGGCCGTCTCCAGCGCGGTGGCCGGGTCGCCTGCCAGGATGTACGCGGTAACCGCCTCGCTGCCCACTTCGGTGATCTGGGTGAGCCGCGCGGCCCGGTCCACCCGGTCGATCTCCTCCAGCGCGGCGACGCGCATCAGGGCGACCGCTTCGCGATAGCAGGTGACGGCAAGGTCGTAGCGCCGGTGGTTCAGGGCGAGCCGGCCAGCGCCGCGTAGCGCAGTCAGGCTGTCCATCGCGTCGGTGATCGTGGTGCGCGCCAGATGACACAGCCGCTCCAGCTGCGCACCGGTCAGGTCGGAATGCTGTTCGTAGACGCGGGTCAGGCGGCTGAGCAGTGGTCCGCGGTAAGGGCCGATCTGTGAAACCAGATCGAGCGCCTCCTCCAGCAGACCGGCGGCTTCGGTCAGTTCTGCGTTCTCCCGAGTCAGCAGGTAGCGTTCGAAACGTATGTCAGACAGGTGTGCAAGGTGTCCGGCCCGGTTGGTGGGATCCTGGTACGAGATGGTCTCGGCCTCGGCGGCACGCAGGGCGAGTTCCAGGTCGACCGCGAGGCCGGCGCTGCGAAAATCCCGCAAGAACCGGCTGGACTGTTTTTCGGTGGTTGGCATGTGGGATTGGAAGCTGAGCAGGAGCTCCTGCATCGCGGCGTCCATCGTTGCGGCGATCGCGGCACCCTCGGGCCCGTTCACGAGTTCCATGAGCATGGCGGGCCGGGTGACGTTGGTCCGCCCGGGGTCCGGGGTGGTCGTGCGCCGGGTGAAGCGCAGCCGCAGACTCCGGGCGCGGACCAACCGCTTGTGCTGCTGGGCGGCGTCGTGCGGGGCCAGCGCCGTTGCCTCGGCGGCCAGCTCGGCGGCGCTGTCCAGGTCACCGATGTTCTGGTTGTTCACGCCGCGGATCAGGTAGGCGTCGCTCAGCCAGCCGAGCCGTTCGGGCAGTTGCGGATCGTCGGCTCGGGTGGTCTCGATCGCGGTGCTCAGCAGGAGCACTGCAGCGTTCACTGCGGCCCGGTCCCCATCTTGGGAGGCGGCGCTGATCAGGATGTTGGCGCACCAGGCCTGCCGCTCCGGATCGGCTCGCGGTCCGAGGATGCGGTTCAGTGGGTCGGGCAGGCCTTCCGGGAGCGCCTCCGGCGCGGGCAGCCAGTGCATCAACGTCTGTGCGAGCTCGTTGTTCCGGCCAGAGTCGACCATCGCGTTGTGCCGCAGCATATGGAATTCGCCGAGCACGCCGCGGACCTGGGCCGGACGCGGCGAAGCCGGGTCGCGCGCGGCCATCCGCTGGGACAGCCACCACAGGTACGCGGCGTCGGTCATCGCCTCGGAGGACAGCACGAAGTCGTGGTCGCCAGTTCGGTCGACCGCGCGCAGCCGGCGTTTCAGGTTCTCCTGGGCCAGCGACTCCAGGTTGGGCAGCAGACCCGGCTCGGGGTCAGGTGCGGTCGGCTCCGGCCAGGCCGCGAGCACGGCTGTGCGCCCGACAACGATCGCGGCGCGTAACCGCTCCGGGTCCGGCCGCACTTGGTATTCGGCTTCGAGGGCCTCGGCCAGGTTCTCGGACACCGACACCCGCCCGGTCATCCGGGTTTGTGAGTTCTGGGCGCGTTGGAACAGGGAGATTGCTTCGTCCAGGTCGGCGACGTCGCCCAGCGCGTCGAAACGAATCCGCAGCGCCGTGGCGAGCAACGGCGTGGTGATCGGCCCGGGTGTGTTGTCACGGAGGAGCCTGATCGCTTCCTGGAGGTCCTCGGTCTGCCGGGACCGCTCGTAGTGGGCGGTGAGGGCTATGCCGAGTGCGATTCGGTGGTCCTCCTGGGTGTCGTCGGTCGCGCCGGCGAGGGCGGCCCGCAGGGAAGTCATGTGCTCCGCTGTCCCGCCCCCCAGGCCGTCCGGGTTGTTGTCCGGGTACAGGAGAAGCATCTGTGACAGGCGGGCGACCTGCGTGCCGACCGCCGCCCGCGACGGGCTCTCCGGCGGCAGCGCATCGACCGCTGCCGTGCCGTCGGCCACTGCCTGCCGCAGGTCATCCACGTACTGGAAGGCCAAGAAGCGCTGCCAGTGCGCGGCGCTGCGGTCGTACAGCAGTTCGGCTGGGTCGGAGGGCAGCGACCGGATGATGGTCAGGGCCTCGCCGGTCAGTGCCAGGGTCCGATCAATGTCGGACATCACCGAGGTCGTCTCGAATCGGGCTGCGTACAGCTTGGCGACGTTCTGCAACAGTACAGCGCGCAGCAGGTCTGGTTCGATCGCTAGGTCGAGTGCGCGTTCGCCGTAGGTGACAGCGGCATCGAGATCCGCAGGAGCACCGTTCTCGACGTACCGGTCGGTCAGCGCCACGGCCACCCGCATGAGCTCCGGCGCCGCGTCGGCGGTGAGATCCGGCGGCCAGTCCGACAGTGCGAAGAGACGGATCCCGGTGTCCCTGCGCCGAGTCAGCGTATGGCCCGCGACGTCGCGGAGAATCGCGTTGGCATGCGCCCTGCTGTCCTCGATCGTGGGCGGATTCGTGTCCCGGAAGTACTCCTGGATCTCCGGCGGTGGCGCGGTCGACCTGCGCTGCCACAGCACACGGAAGAACTCGAACGCCCACTGCTGCTCGATCTGCCGATTGTCCGGCGGTCCGCTTTCGAATCGCGCCCAGTGCAGCCAGGCAAGGAGGTGAAGGGCCAAGTCGACGAAGTCGTCACCGACGTCCGCGATCTGCACCCACCACAATCGCGCGGCCTCGACCAGGGCTTCGTCGTCCAGCACACCCTCGGAGTCGCCCTGCTGCCAGTCCGAAATTCGTTGTTGGAGCCGATCGCTGGGGTGCGCCGAGGCAGTCATGGACGGAACTGTCGCACCGGCACTGGGCGGTTGTCTTCGACACGGAGAGGTTGGTGCCCGTTGCCGGAGACTTCGCCAGTGGCCAACGGGCGGAGCAGGGCGGACTTCGAGACAGGAACCGTACTGTGGGGATACGTTCCACATGGCCGCTCGTCGGGCTGCGTGGCGGTCACCGTAGAAGTCAGTGTGGCGTCGCCTTGACGGGGGTAGATTGCGGCGAAGGCGGTGAAATCAACGTGTCGACAGATATCGCTGATGAGGAGCGCGAGCGGCTCGCGTTGACCCATCTCTGCGAACGTCTCCCTGACCTCCGCGCGGCGATACCGAGCCGTCCGGTGGAGTACCGGACGCTACTGACGGCGATCGAGACCGCGGCCCGGAACCGCACGCCGATCGCAGACCAGCTGGAGCAACTCATCCGGTTTGACGTCGTCAGGTCGGACAGCCGGTTGCCGCACGAGATGCCGTTCGGTCCCGGTCACGCCGACGAGGAGATCGCTCGCTGCCCGGACAACGCCTGCTCGCGTACCGAGCGCCCGCGACCGGCAGGGGTGTCGCCGCGCTGCCGGGTGACAGGTGAGCGGATGCCGAATCGGTCCACCGGATGACCACCTTCTTCGGCGAACTGGCCAAGAAGCTCGCTGAGCGTTGGGTGTCGCTGCTCGCCATCCCCGGCCTGCTCTTCCTCACCGTTCTGCTGGTCGGAGCCCAATTGCGCTGGGCGCACGCGGTCGAGGCCGACTACGCACTCGATTCGCTGGACAAGCTCGCGGCCGAAATCAACTCATGGTCCGCGGCCCGGAAGGCGCTCGGCGTGGCCGGTGTGCTGCTCGCCGCCGCCGCGGTCGGGCTCACGGCCGGCGGTCTGGCAGCCGTAGTTCGCCTGATCTGGCTCGGCCGCTGGCCGGGGCCCCTGGCACGGCGGCGCAGCGCGGCCCGCCGTGCCCGTTGGAACGCCCTGGTGGACGAGCGGTTTCGCCTGGCCGACATGCCCGGCCGAACCGCCGAAATGCAGGCCGCGATCGACGAGCTGGCGGCGCGGGCGAACCGGCTCGCCCTGGCCTGTCCGGCGAGTCCCACCTGGATCGGTGACCGGTTCAAGGCTGTCGAGTCGATCAGCCACGAGCGCTACGGCCTAGATCTGACCTTCGCATGGCCGGCGTTCTGGTTGGTTGCGCCGGACCTTGTCCGTTCCGAGGTCGAGGCGGCCGGAGGCCAGTTCGCCGACGCGACCGTCCGTGGCGCGTGGGCCACTCTGTACGGCCTGCTCGCGCTGCTCTGGCCGCCCTCCGCAGGGGTGGCCGTGGCCCTTGGCGTCGCCGCGTGGCGCAGGGGCCGTTCCTCGGCCGCGGCACAGACCCGGCTCCTCGAGGTCGCCCTGGACCTGCACGGGCGCGCGCTGGCCACCACACTCGGGGTGAGCGACGCGGACACGACCGGGCCGCTTACCCCTGAGGAGGGCGCCGAGATCACCCGGATCTGCCGTAAGGGACGCTGATCCACAAGGTTGCTTCAACCCGTGAGGCGCTGCCCATGGCCGAAATGGGCGTCGGTGACGGTCGGGGCGTCCGCCGGACCCGCCGAGCGCAGGGCCTTCGTGCCGCCCTCGCGCCAGGCACGGCGCCAGCGTTCCACTGACCGCACGCTCACCCGTGAGTCCTTCGCGATCACCGCAGTCTTCTCAGCCGCCGCGAACCGCTGCCCGGCCTGGAGCCGGATCGACTCACGAAACGCCCGACGCTCAGCGGTCAGGCCCCCGCCCTCCGGAGCCAGTTGTGGACCACGAGCGCGAGGGCCCGTCAACGGCGGCCGGGCACCCGCCGGTCAGGCGCGGCGACACCGCCGGACGCCGCCGCGTCGATCAGGCGGCGGAAGGTGCCACACTCCACGTGGCTGGGTGCGGGGCAGGCGGCGGCATGCCGCAAGGAGTCCCGCAGGACGCCCAGTTCGCGGATCCTGCGGTCCAGTTCATCCGCCTTGGCGGACAGCATCCGCCGGTCGATCCACGGCTGCCCGTCCGGGGCGATCATCTGCGCGATCTCGTCGAGCGAGAACCCGGCCGTCCGCCCCAGCGCGATCAGCGCGAGCCGCTCCAGCACCCCGGGGTCGTACTGACGCCGCAGCCCGCGCCGGCCGGTCGAGGCGATGAGCCCCTTCTCCTCGTAGAAGCGCAGGGTCGAGGGGGGCACACCGGCGCGGTGCGCCACTTCGGCGATGTCCAGGTCTGTCATTGTCTTGACCTCAAGTCGACTTGAAGTAGAACGCTGTCATCCCGTCCCGACGAAGGCAAGCAGAAGGAGAGACGACGATGGATGCCTCACGCAAATCCGACGACGAGCAGACCGCCCGCTGGAACGGGCCCGCCGGCCACGCATGGGTGGATCTCCAGGAGCTGCTGGACGAGATGTTCAGGCCGTTCGAGGAGCTGCTCGTCGACGCGGTGGCCGCCGAACACGCGGGCAGTGTGCTCGATGTCGGCTGCGGCACGGGCGGCATCACCCGGGCCGTCGCACGCAGGACGGGTCACTGCGTGGGGGTCGACATCTCGGGGCCGATGATCGAGGCGGCCCGGGCGCACGCCGAGCGGGAGGGCGTACCGGCGTCCTTCATCCAGGCCGACGCGCAGGAGTACGCGTTCGAACCCGGAGCATTCGACGCGGTCGTCTCGCGCTTCGGCGTCATGTTCTTCCATGACCCCGTGCGGGCCTTCGGCAATCTGCGGAGCACGGTGAGGGACGGGGCCGGGCTGCGGTGCGTGGTGTGGCGGGGGCCCGAGGAGAACCCGTTCATGACGACGGCGGAACGCGCCGCGGCCCCGTTCCTGCCGGAGCTGCCCGCCCGGCGGCCGGACCAGCCGGGCCAGTTCGCGTTCGCGGACCCGGAGCGCGTCCACCGCATCCTGACGGAGAGCGGCTGGGCCGGGATCGACATCCAGCCGGTGGACGTGGTCTGCGCCCTGCCCGAGCAGGACCTCGTCACCTACTTCACGCGGCTCGGTCCGCTCGGCATGGTCCTGCCCGGGGCCGACGAGCGGACCCGGGCGGAGATCGTCGAGGCGGTCCGGCCGGCCTTCGACCCCTTCGTGCGGGGCACCCGGGTCCGCTACACCGCGGCCTGCTGGATGGTCTCGGCCCGGGCCTCCGCCGCGAAACTTTCGTGAGGTCCGGCCCTCTTTTCCGATCGCGCGCGACCGGCGCATAGTGAGATCACGATGACGCAGAAGAGAGCCTTGGTGGTACGGGGCGGCTGGGAAGGGCACCAGCCGGTCGAGGCCACGGAACTGTTCCTGCCCTTCCTCCGGAGCAACGGATACGCCGTCCGGGTCGAGGAGTCGACCGAGGTCTACGCGGACGCCGGCGAACTGGCCGCGACCGATCTGGTCGTGCAGTGCGTGACGATGTCGGAGATCACACGCGAGCAGCTGGCGGGGCTGACGTCCGCGGTCGTGGCCGGGACCGGCTTCACCGGCTGGCACGGCGGCATCGTCGACTCGTTCCGCGCCTCCTCGGACTATCTGCACCTGGTGGGGGGCCAGTTCGCCACACACCCCGGCAAGGAGCCGTGCGAACGCCGGGGTGAGGCGGCGGACAACTTCCTGCCCCACACCGTCACCGTCACCGATGCCGGCCGGGCGCACCCGATCACGGCCGGCATCGAGGAGTTCACCCTGGACACCGAGCAGTACTGGGTGCTTCACGACGATCTCATCGACGTCCTGGCCACCACCACGCATCCCACCCGGTCGTGGCAGCCCTGGCACCGGCCGGTCACCTCACCGGCGGTCTGGACCCGCCGGTGGGGCGCCGGCCGGATCGTGGTGACGACGCCGGGGCACAGTGTCGACGTGCTGGAGCACCCGCACGTCCGCACCATCATCGAGAGGGGCATGCTGTGGGCGACGCGCACCGCGTCGGGGTCGTAGGACTCGGCGTCATCTCCCGCGCGTACCTGGACACCCTCGCCGGCCACCCCGGGGTGCGCGTCACCGCGGTCGCCGACCTCGACGCCTCCCGGTCGGCCACTGCCGCCGCCGAACTCCCGGGCGCCCGGGCGCTGTCGGCCGAGGAACTGCTGAGCAGCCCGGACGTGGACACGGTGCTGAACCTGACCACCCCGGCGGCCCACGCCGGGATAGCCCTCGGGGCGATCAGCCACGGCAAGAACGTCTACGGGGAGAAGCCGCTGGCGGCGGACCTGGAGGACGCCCGGTCCGTCCTGGGCGCCGCCGCCCGGGCGGGCACCGGGGTGGGCTGCGCCCCGGACACCGTGCTGGGCACCGGCATCCAGACAGCGCGGGCGGCCGTGGAGGCGGGCAGGATCGGACGCCCCCAGTTCGCCTCCGCCGTGATGGTCACCCCGGGGCATGAACGCTGGCATCCCCACCCCGACTTCTACTACACGGCCGGCGGCGGCCCGCTGCTGGACATGGGGCCGTACTACCTGTCGTCCCTGGTCCATCTGCTGGGGCCGGTGCGTGCCGTGACCGGGGCGGCCGGGCGGCTGCGCACCGAGCGCGTGATCGGTTCCGGCCCGCGCGCGGGCGAGCGCATACCGGTCGAGGTGGACAGCCATGTCTCCGGAGTGCTGGAGCACGTGAACGGGACGCTGACGACGCTCACGACGAGCTTCGACGGCGTGGCCACCACGGCCGCCCCGATCGAGGTGCACGGCGAGAGCGGCACCCTGGCGGTGCCCGACCCGAACCGCTTCGACGGCGAGGTCCGCCTGCACGCGCTCGGCGACACGGGATGGCGGGCCCTGCCGGTGTCCGCGGGCTACGCGGACGGCTCCCGCGGCCTCGGACTGCTGGACTTCCTCACCGCCGACGCGTCGCGGGCGCCGCGCGCCGGTGGTGAACTCGCCCTGCACGTGCTGGAGACGATGACCGCGCTGCTGCGTTCGGCGGCCGAGGGACGCCGGATCGAGCTGACGACGTCGGCGCGGGTGCCCGCACCCGTGCCCCTGACGGCCGCCGCCCAGTGGCAGGGCCGGCCCGCCTGAGGTCAGTCCACGGGCCAGGTGTGCGCGGGCGCGTTCATGTGCATGTAGTCCATGTACGTCCTGGTCATCTGCCGCAGTGCCTCCCGCCGGTCGGCGATGCCGGCCTTCTCCAGGTGGTGCACCATCTCAGCCTGCCACTGGGCGCCGTTGCGGCCGGTGACGCAGCGCTGCTCGATGATGCCCAGCAGGGGTTCGCGCCACGCGGCGTCCATGCCGGTCAGCTCCAGGCCCCGGTGGGCCAGAGGCAGCAGCCGCCGCAACACCAGTTCCGTGACCGGCACTTCGCCCACACCGGGCCAGTACAGGCGGGCGTCGATGCCGTCGCGGGCGGCGGTGTGCAGGTTCTCCTCGGCCACCGAGAAGGACATCCGCGTCCACACCGGCCGGTCCTCGTCGACCAGGGCGCGGGTCAGCCCGTAGTAGAAGGCGCCGTTGGCGATGATGTCGGCCACGGTGGGGCCGGCGGGCAGCACCCGGTTCTCGATGCGCAGATGCGGGCCGCTGTCGGTGACCGCGTAGATGGGGCGGTTCCAGCGGTAGATCGTGCCGTTGTGCAGGGTCAGTTCGCCCAGCTGGGGGACGCCGCCGCTGTCCAGCTCGCGCTGCGGGTCCTCGTCCTCGCACAGGGGCAGCAGGGCCGGGAAGTATCGCACGTTCTCCTCGAAGAGGTCGAAGACGCTGGTGATCCAGCGCTCGCCGAACCACACCCGGGGCCGTACGCCCTGGGCCTTGATCTCTTCGGGGCGGGTGTCGGTGGCCTGCTCGA
The DNA here is from genome assembly GCF_009872555.1 of Streptomyces sp. SID5643. Taxonomy (NCBI): domain Bacteria; kingdom Bacillati; phylum Actinomycetota; class Actinomycetes; order Kitasatosporales; family Streptomycetaceae; genus Streptomyces; species Streptomyces sp. SID5643. The sequence goes on along the minus strand of NZ_WWIC01000042.1, from coordinate 4,613 downwards.
ACAGGGGGATGCGGGTCTCGCGCCACAGCTCCTTGCCGAACAGGAACGGCGAGTTCGCCGCGAGGGCGATCTGCACGCCCGCGATGGCCTGGGCGGCGTTCCAGTAGTGCGGGAACTCCTTGGGGTCGACCTGGAGATGGAACTGGGTGCTGGTGCAGGCCGCCTCGGGGGTGATGGTGTCGGCGTACGTCGACAGGCGCTCCACGCCGTCGACCCTGATCCGCAGGTCCTCGCCCCGGGCCGCGAAGATCTGCTCGTTGAGCAGCCGGTACCGGGGGTCGCCGGAGAGCGCGGACTCGCTGACGTCCGACTCGCCGAGGGTCGGCAGGATGCCGACCATGATCAGGTGCGCGCCCACCGCCGCTGCGCGGTCCTCGGCGTGGTTCAGGGCGTCCCGGATCGCCTGCTCCCAGGAGCCGGGGCCGCCGGCGGTCAGCTGCCGGGGCGGGATGTTGATCTCCAGGTTGAAGCGGCCCAGCTCGCTCGACCAGGCGGGGTCGGCGATCGCCTGGAGCACGTCGGTGTTGCGCATCGCGGGCAGTCCGGCGTCGTCGACCAGGTTGAGCTCTATCTCGAGACCGACCTGGGGGCGCTCGCTCTCGAACCCCGACTCGTGGAGCATCCGGGCGAGCACTTCGAGGTCGGTGTGCATCTTCTCCCGGTAGCGACGACGGTCCTCCCGGGTGAACACCAGGGCCGGCACGTCACGTCCCATGTGCCCTCCTGCGCTCCTGCGGCGGCTGGGTCCGCACCTCAGCGGATGGTCTCGTCCCAGAGTCGCACCTTGTCCCCGACACCGCACCCACCTAGCCTCAGTTTGTGCCGCACATAAACAAAACCCGAACGCACAAGGACGTGCCGGGCCACAGCAGCTCCCTCACCCGGCTCCGGATCGCCCTCACCGTCTTCTTCGCCCTCGACGGCTTCGTCTTCGCCGGCTGGGTCGTGCGCATCCCCGCCATCAAGGCGCAGACCGGCGCCTCCGCCAGTGCCCTCGGCCTCGCCCTCCTGGGCGTCTCCGCCGGGGCCGTCGTCACCATGACCCTCACGGGGCGCCTGTGCCGTCGTTTCGGCAACCACCGGGTCACCGTCGTCTGCGCCGTCCTGCTCTCCCTGAGCGTCGCCCTGCCCCCGCTGACCCGTTCGGTGCTCACGCTGGGCCTGGTCCTGCTGCTCTTCGGGGCCGCGTACGGCGGGATCAACGTCGCCTTCAACAGCGCGGCCGTCGAGCTCGTGGCGGCCCTGCGGCGGCCGGTCATGCCGAGCTTCCACGCGGCCTTCAGCCTGGGCGGCATGGTCGGAGCGGGGCTGGGCGGGCTGGTGGCGGGGGCCCTCTCCCCCACGCGGCACCTGCTGCTGCTCACCCTCGTCGGCCTGGTCGTGACCGCCGCGGCGGGCCCCACGCTTCTGCGGCACGAGCCGCCGGTGCCTCCGGAGCGGGACCTGCCCGCCGAAGGCGCCCCGCGCCGCCTGGACGGCCGCACCCGGGCACTGGTGATCGTCTTCGGCGTGATCGCCGGGTGCACCGCGTACGGCGAGGGGGCGCTGGCCGACTGGGGCGCCCTGCACCTCGAACAGGACCTGCACGCCTCGGCGGGCGCAGCGGCCGCGGGCTACTCCTGTTTCGCGCTCGCCATGACGGTGGGACGGCTGACCGGCACGACGCTGCTGGAACGCCTCGGGCGGACCCGGACCGTCGTCGCCGGCGGCACCACCGCGGCGGCCGGAATGCTGCTCGGCTCCCTCGCCCCCACCTTCTGGGCTGCCCTCCTCGGATACGCGGTCACGGGCATCGGCCTGGCGAACCTGTTCCCCGTGGCGGTGGAGCGCGCGGGCGCCCTGGCGGGCCCCGGCGGCGTCGCCACGGCCTCCACGCTCGGCTACGGGGGCATGCTCCTCGGCCCGCCCGCGATCGGCTTCATGGCGGACTGGTTCACCCTGCCGGCCGCGCTGACCAGTGTGGCGGTGCTGGCGGCGGTGGCGGCGGTCGTGGGGGCGCTGGTGGGGGTGGCCGCCCGGCGCGCGGCCGGGGACTGAAGGGGAGACGCTGCCAGGGGGGATGCCGGTGATCCTGGGTACCCGTGGCCACGCCCGTTGTGATCACCGGGCCGTACGACGCGCCAAGGAGGCAGACCCGTGACCGAACAGCAGCACCCCGGCGAGCAGCACCCGACCCCGGAGTTTCCCTCCCAGGACCAGCCGCACCCCGGTTGGACGGGGCCGATGGACCCGCCCCCGGACCACGGTGAGGAGTCCTACCGGGGCAGCGGCCGGCTGGAGGGCCGCAAGGCCGTGATCACCGGTGGGGACTCGGGGATCGGCCGCGCGGTCGCCCTCGCGTTCGCCCGCGAGGGAGCCGACGTGCTCTTCACCCATCTGGATGACGAGAAGGACGACGCCGCCGAGACCGCCCGGCTCGTCGAGGCGGCCGGGCGCCGTGCGGTGCCCGTCTCGTGCGACGTCCGGGAGGAGGAGAACTGCCGGGCGCTGATCGAGCGGGCCGTGGACGAGTTCGGCCGGATCGACGTCCTCGTGAACAACGCCGCGTACCAGATGTCCCAGCCCGACGGCATCGAGGCGATCACCACCGAGCAGTTCGACCGGGTGCTGCGCACCAACCTGTACGGCATGTTCTGGCTGTGCAAGCTGGCCCTGCCGCACATCCCCGAGGGCGGCAGCATCATCAACTCCACGTCGGTGCAGGCGTACAAGCCCAGTCCGCATCTGCTGGACTACGCGACGACGAAGGGCGCGATCGTCACGTTCACACAGGGGCTGGCGCAGATGCTGATCGAGAGGGGCATCCGCGTCAACGCGGTGGCGCCGGGCCCGGTGTGGACGCCGCTGATCCCGGCGACCCTGCCGGACACCCAGTCGTTCGGCAAGCAGGCCCCCATCGGGCGGCCCGCCCAGCCGGCCGAGATGGCTCCGGCGTACGTCTTCCTCGCCTCGCAGGAGGCGTCGTACATCACCGCCGAGATCGTCAACGCCACGGGCGGGACGCCGCTGCCGTAGCCTGCGGGCCGGCCGCCGGAAATCCCCGGGCTTCGAGAGCGCTTCATGCGGAAGACTCGGTGCCATGGAGACCGCCGAGTTCCTCGAAGCACTGGAGAAGGAAGGCCGGCTGCTGGCCGCGGCCGCCGAGGAGGCCGGGACCGACGCCAAGGTGCCGACCTGTCCCGGGTGGCAGGTGCGCGACCTGCTGCGGCACACGGGTGCCGTGCACCGCTGGGCCGCCGCGTTCGTCGCGGAGCAGCTCACCGAGCGCCGTCCGACGGCTGAACCCACCGGCCTGGACGGCGCGGAGCTGGTGGCCTGGTACCGCGACAGCCACCGGCACCTCGTCCGTACGCTGGCCGGCGCCTCGCCCGACGTGGAGTGCTTCACCTTCCTGCCCGCGCCGTCGCCGCTGGACTTCTGGGCCCGTCGGCAGGCGCACGAGACGGCAGTGCACCGGGTCGACGCCGAGTCCGCGCGCGGTGGCAGCCCGACCGGCGTCACCCCCGAGTTCGCCACCGACGGCATCGACGAACTGCTGCGCGGCTTCCACGCCCGCTCCAGGAGCCGGGTACGCACCCCCGGGCCGCGCGTCCTGCGGGTCCGCGCGCAGGACACCGGCGCGGTGTGGACCGTGCGGCTGTCACCGGAACCGCCCGTGACGACGCGGGACGCCTCCGGCGACGCCGAGTGCGAACTGTCCGGCCCGGCCGAGGAGTTGTACCTGGCGCTGTGGAACCGGGCACCGCTGCCGAAGGCCACGGGCGACCAGGCACTCGCCGCCCTGTGGCGGGAGGCGTCGGCGATCTGAGCGGCGGCCCGCGGGTGATCAGCCCGCGGTGGGTGGTCAGCCGACGGCAGGTGATCAGCCGGCGGCGGGCGGTCAGCCGTCGGTGAGCATCCGCGCCAGCACCGCGCGCTGCACGGGAAGCACCTCGCCGTGCAGCGCGCGCCCCTTCGCCGTGAGGCAGACCTTCACGCCGCGCCGGTCCTCGGAGCACATGCCTCGCTCGACGAGGCCCTCCTTCTCCAGCCGGGCGATCAGCCGCGACAGCGCGCTCTGGCTCAGGTGGACCCGCTCGGAGATCTCCTGGACGCGGTAGGACGGCGTGCCCTTCGGGGTGCGGCACCCGGCGAGGACGTCGAGCACCTCGAAGTCGCTGGCGCACAGGCCGTGGCCGTGCAGAGCACGGTCGAGTTCGCACTGTGTCCGCGCATGCAGCGCCAGAATGTCCCGCCACTGTTCCACGAGCGCCTGCTCGGCCTGCTGAGCCATGCGCCGCACCGTAACAGAGAACCGAGATTGTTGCACCTGAATTAAATGCACTTGCATCTCATGCATACGCATGTACTGTCCGGGGTATGACCTCTCCGCTCATCTCCCCTGCGTCCGAGGGTCGTTGGACGCCACGGCTCTGGGGCACCCTGCTCGTGCTCTGCGCCGCGATGTTCCTGGACGCCCTGGACGTGTCCATGGTCGGCGTCGCCCTGCCGTCCATCGGTGCCGATCTCGGCCTGTCGACCTCGGCGCTGCAATGGATCGTCAGCGGCTACATCCTGGGCTACGGCGGTCTGCTGCTCCTGGGCGGCCGGGCCGCCGACCTGCTGGGCCGGCG